>NZ_VOQX01000124.1:0-10504 GCF_016643525.1 Pantoea sp. Morm
TCTGCGCGGGTTCTGGCAACATAATTGCCAGCCTTTCTGCTGTTACGTCACACGGGTTTCTGATGGTCAAAACCGCACTGAAATTTCGCCTGCATCGCACGGTGATCGTTCTTATCTCGCTGGCGCTGTTAGTGGTGCTGATGCAGGGCGCGTCATGGTTTAGTCTTGGCCATCAGATGGCCCGTTCCGAACAGGTCGAGGAGCTGGCGCACACGCTGACGCGCCAGGTGGCGTTCAGCCTGAAACCGCTGATGGACAACAGCGACGATAACCGCACGCAGATTGAAGCCATCCTGAATCAGATGACGGATAACAGCCGTGTGCTGGACGCTTCGGTCTATGCCGACGACGGCAGCCTGGTGGCCCACAGCGGTGAGAGCATTAACGTGCGCGACCGCCTGGCGCTCGACGGTAAACGTGCCGGTAGCTATTTCAATCATCAGATTGTCCAGCCGCTGGAAGGGAAAGAGGGGCCGCAGGGTTTTCTGCGTATTACGCTGGATACGCATGTGCTGGTAACGGAATCGCGACAGGTGGATAACACCACTAATATTCTGCGCCTGATGATGCTGCTGGCGCTGGCGATCGGCATTATCCTGACCCGTACCCTGCTGCGCGACCGCCGCACCCGCTGGCAGCAATCCCCGTTCTTGCTGACGGCCAGCAGAACGGTGAAAGAGGATAAAGAGGAAGAGACGGCGGCGGAGAGTGTGGAGCCGGAGAGGAAAGAGGGTTGAGTTCATTTGGGCAGTGCGGTCTGATGTAAGGGATTACGTTGCAGCACTGCTAACATTACTGTACGCAATTATCGATGAATATAGGTTACTGCCATATAACGAGCAGCTTCCTCCATACATCTCTCATACTTTCGCCTTGTATAGAGTAATCATTGAATTCTTCCGTGTAATCAATAAAAGTTTGGTGAATAGACCTAATAGGAACATTCTTTTCATGCATTGAATTTTCAATTATTTTATTTAACTTACACAGATAATGGGAATCCTTCACACTCCTCATAAAGTAATCATTGAGAAAGGCAAGGACTTCGCTGTAAGATTCATAGTTCATGATTAGTACTCAGGGGGATATCAAAAGCATCAAACTTTATAATGCGCTTATCTGCATATAATTGTTCGAAATCATGGTTTCCTAATTGCGGATATACTCAGTAAAACTTTTAGTGATTTATCTGGCTCGACTTCAAAGATTGTTGAATGCTTGAGCTGAGCAACCCCACATTAAAATAGTAGAACAGAATCAAATTTTTCTTTCATTCTATCATCACTTCAGGGCCTACCCTCAGGATTAATTGTATAAATTCCTTTTATTTATAACTTATCTCTTGTTGATTTCCTATATCACGGACGCTCCTTCCGTTTCAATTTGAGCCACTTTTTCGCAGCTTTTTTCTCCATAAGCATAACGCACGCTCACATCTGTTGTGTTATTACTGGTTTCTCCAACTAGATTCATGCCGAGTCAGGTAAATTTTATGTATTCCGGCTGAACTCAATTTTATACACACACTCAATCGACTAAGGTAAAAAACGGCAAAAATTGCTAAAAAACCTTCTGACTTTCATTAAAAACAGTTCCTTTAATCTATTTTACTTCCGTTTATCCAAAGCCCTTTTTTATAAGAGGAACGACCTCTCTTGATAAAAGCACACCCTATAATTTCATTTTTTAAGACTATGCAATCACCGGAATAAACATCATTTTTCAATGGATAAACCGTAGCCTTAATATCGCCCAAGCAAGAATTTATTTTCACAACCAAATCATTAAGCCCTAACACTTCCTCTCCATGTCCTTCATTTATATAGTTCCTTTTTTTATACTTAAGAAGTAATAAATTCAAATCCTCATCATATGGATTACCTATTATTAAGCTATCCGACATAAGTATACCGTTTAAATATCTTGTCCATTCCTCTCGTTTTTTAGGAAAAATGGATTTTAGGTAACTCAGATGCTTCATACAGTTAATCCTCATAAAACGGTGACGATCACGCCTTTTCGTGTACCCAATTGCAACATCTCAACTTCGCCCCAGTCGTTAATATGTGTCCATCCCCAAGACCATGAAGCTCCCTGAGGAGGCGCTCCGACAGGGACACTCAGCAGAACCCCTCCTGGTCCGTCTTTATTAGCATGACCTAAAGCCATTTCTTTATCAGGAGTCCATGATACAAATTGGCTTTCACCCGTCAATCCACCCTCTGCATGTTGTTCAGGTGACAAATCAGCATGAGGGTTTGCTGGTTTTACAATACCCTTTCTGGCATTTTCTAATTCAGGATGTTTTGCACTAACCCCTCGATATAATTTCTGACTTTCAGCATCTGAACATTTACTCAACCCAAGCGGATCTATCCATGTCATAGAGTTGGGTGCATAAACATACAGATTCAGCCCACCCGCCAGCCCTATCGGGTCCTGCTGCGTAAACCGCGCACTGTCCGGGTCGTAGTAACGAAACAGATTGTAGTGCAGTCCGGTTTCACGGTCCAGGTACTGGCCCTGCATACGCAGGTTCTGGTCGTAGCCGGGCAGTTGCTGATGAGTTTCGCGCAGCAGCTTGCCCCATGCGTTATTGATGCCTTCCCAGCTGATGCGGCCTTCGCTGTCTGTCAGGCGTTCCGGCATGCCGTTAGCGGCATTGTGGAACCAGAAAATCTCCGCGCCCTCATTGCCGTCAATACGCGCCAGCGGTTCATAGCTTTGTGCGTCGCTGTATACATAAGTCAGTGGCACTTCGTCGTGTATTTCCTGCAGCAGGCGAAAACCGTCCCAGACGAAGCGGGTGAGGGTCGCTGCTCCGGCTGGCTTGCCGTGCAGCAAACGCTGCACGCGCTTGCTGATGCGGCGCCCGAGCGGATCGTAGCGGAAACTCACCTGCACCTGAGGCTTGTTGCGATCGCGCGGTTCGCTGACGACTTCGATCAGGCGATGCTCGTCATCATAGCGGTAGCGCCAGCGCGTCTGACCGTCATCCTTTTCACTGGTGCGACCGTGCACGTCATAGCGCCAGCGGATGCCGTTCAGCTGCGTAACACGGTTGTGCGTTACCGCTGCTGCCGCGCTGCGGTCCAGCGGATTACCCGCGCCATCCCACTGCCACGTATCATTACCGGGCTGTGCACCTTCCTGCGCCAGCAGACGGCCCGCGCTGTCGTAGTGCCAGAGCGTCTGGCTGAAAGGATTGTCGTCGCGCTGTTCGCGAATCAGGTTGTTGCCGTAGTCGAAATCACGCCGGCGTGACCAGCGGCGCGGTGCCGGGCGCTGTGCCTCACCGTCGAATACATCGCGACGCACCAGCCGACCCAGCCGATCGTAATCGCTGCGCGTGGTCAGTCCGCCCTGGCTGCGGCTCAGTTCGCGGTGCAGCGTATCGCGCGTAAATTCGCTGACCGGCAGGTTATCCAGCGCGATGCTCAGCAGATGGCCACTGCCGTAATACAACTGTTTCAGCTGGCGGCCATCCGGCAATGTCAGCGCAGTGCAGTTGCCCAGCGCGTCATACTGCCACGCCAGGCTGCCCTGATCGCCCTGCTCCGCTATCACGCGACCAGCCTTGTCATACGCGAAGGTAATCGCCTGCTCGGCTTCACGGCTCCACTGGTTTTCCCCCAGAGGCAGATGTTGCGCCACGCTTGCCAGCTGGCCCGCCGCGGTATAGTCATAGCGCGTCTGGCCTTCCGGGGTGATGCGCGCCATGAGTTGCCCTGCCGGGCTGAAGGCGAAGCGGTGCGTAATGGCCTGCGGGTGACCGGCGGCGAAAGTGCGGGCAACTGCGCGTCCGGTGGCATCGTAGTCATAGCGTGTTGCCACACCGTCCAGCCCGATCTGCGCCAGCAGCAGCGAATCTGCGCCCCATTCGAAGTGGTAGCTTTCACCGTTCTGATTTTGCAGCGAGATTAAACGTCCACGGCTGTCCCAGCGGCGCTGCACCTCTTCGCCCTGCGCGTTTCGCGAGAGAGTCAGTCTGCCGGCCTGATCGTAAGCGAATTCGCTGCGTTTACCGTATGCCGAGGCATACGCCACTGGCAGACCACGTTCGCTCCACTCCAGACGTTCTTCCCAGCCTTCAGCACGTTCCATCTGCCGGGGCCGCCCGGCGGCATCATAGTAGTATCGCGTTTCTTCGCCATCGGCTGCTGTAACACAACTCAGCCAGCCCAGCGGATGATAACGGTAACGCGTAGTCTGGCCGGAGCAGTCCGTCTCGCGAATGACCTGCCCGGCATCGTTATACTCACGGCGATAGCGATTGCCCGCCGCATCAATCTCTTCTGTGATCAGCCCAAACTCATCGCGCAGATAACGCGTGCTGTGCCCGAGCGCATCGACCACCCGTTCCAGTCCGTGATGGATATCGTAGTAATAACGGATGGCAGCGCCGCCAGGCTGGGTGATGACGCTGGGCAGGGCACGATGCGTTAACCACTCTGTGGTCTGCGCGTTGCCATCGGCATCCTGCTCTTCAATGCGGTTGCCGAGCTCGTCGTAGGTAAAGTTCACCGCATGGCCGAGCGGGTCAATACGGCGCGTCAGCAGTTCATTGTCATCCCACTCGTAGCGCCATTGCTCGCCGCGCTCGTCGATGTAGCAGGTAATCAATCCCTGTGCATTCCAGTGATGCTCGCGCTGCTGTCCATCGTAGGTAGAAACGCGGGTAATACCTGCCGTGAGATCGTACTGCATACGGCAGCCATCGCCGCTGCTGGTGCGGTTTTCTATCACCCGCCAGTGATCAAACAGCTGCCAGCGATACTCGCTCTCCAGCCCGCCCGGCAGGCGGTGCCACACCATCAGGCCATCCACGTTATAACGGAAACGGCGCGTCTCAATGCCTGCCGCATCGGTGACGCTGGTCAGCTGGCCGTGATCATCAAAGCTCCAGCGCATCAGCGGCCAGTGCTGTTCACCGTCAAAGTGACTGGCAGCGGTAACGCGTTGCGGATGGCGTTCGTCGTTGTAGTGCAGCGTCACGTCAATCGCCAGCGGTTCATCATGGATGCGCACCAGCCGGCTCTGCTCATCCCAGCCCATCTCCAGCGCGTTGCCGTACTCGTCGCTCAGCGAGGCGAGACGCAAGAGCTGCGGATTTCTGGCGGTGGGTTTGTACAAGCGCCATACCGCGCCGTCATCGTCAGCGATTGCCACGTCACCGTGCGCATTGCGTCGCACCATCAGCCCTTCGCTGATACTGTAAAGCACCTCTTTTTCACCGGGCAAGGCAAAACGCAGTTCGCGGCCGTTGTCATCAAACCAGGTGGCCTGATTGCCTTCCAGCGTCAGATAGCTGTCGAACACCGTCGACCAGCCACGGCCAAACAGGCCGACGCGCTGCGTCAGACTGTTATAGCTGCGCTGCCAGCGCAGGGGAAAACGTCCCGGCAGCAAGAAATCACGCTCGGCATCATCATTCAGCACTTTCACGCCGGTAGCTGCATGTACCGGGTGCAGCGCGGAAAATATCGCGTTGATAGACATATCTGCCAGCATGCCGCCGCCCGCCATTGCCAGCGCACACGGCATATTTTTCAGGATCTGGCCGGGACGACCGCGGATCAGCGACAGGCCGATCATCGCCAGCGCCAGACCGGGCTGTTTGCCGCTTTTGATATCCCGCACCGTTAGCGTTTCACCGCCAATGATGACGTTGGCTGAAACATCATCGCTGATGGTCGCGCCACAGGTGGTGCGATCTTTAGCACGTGCCGCCGGCTGGCCGTTGATGAATACGCTTTTAGATCCTTCAGCGAGATACTGTGGCCCGCTGTGTTTCTCGCACGCAACTTTATCCTGTTCCAGCGGCGAGGTACCTGCGGCAGCAGAGGCAATCGTCGGCTGCCACATCGCCCCGGCGAACTGGTCGGCAACCGCCAGCAGCTTGCCGGCATAGTCGGCAAAAAATCCGGCCGACTGCGCTTCCGGTAACGGCGTATCGCCTGCCGTCAATTCGCCTGCCGCTCGAGCCGCCGCTAAGCCATTGATGATCACATTATCCGAACCGCTGGCAATGACACCCGCAGGCGACGGCGGAAACAGCATGTCGCCAATACCATCCGCAGCCGCGCTGATGTCGTCCGTGATGCCTGCCACATTCGCCACCGCACCCGCGATGATACCGCTCAGCAGACAGCTACTGCCTACCGCCGCCAGCGCACCCACGCCAACCAGCGGAGCGGCTACGGTAGCCACACCGGCAACAATCGCGCCCATCGCGGCGTAGACCGCACCTTCAGCGACGATACTGGTGATATCGGCGAAAATACTGGAATGAATGATGTCATCGCCCTGGCGGGCCGCGTGCTTATCCATAATTATCCCTTCCGTGGGGCGTTCAGCGTCAGGCTCTGTTTGAAGGCATGCCAGCGTGCCCCGTCTTCTTCATCAAAAGGCCGCATGGCTGAAAAAGTAAATATCATCAACACATTGGTTTCAGGCACGTTTACTGCCAGCTGACGTTGCCACAGTGCCTGCCCGTTGCGATCAAAAGCCGTTTCCACTTCGATGGCGCGCAATGTGTTGTCGGCTCCCGCCAGCACGCGTGTAAATTCGCTCTGCTCTACATGGCCCATCTGGCTGAGCAACGTATCCCACTGACGGTGAAACTCCTGCTCAAAATCGCTGCCTTCGGCGATTGGCCCACGGCTGACGATCAGCGCCAGCCCGGTGGCCTCATCGCGCAGAATATTCATGCTGGTATCCTGCCAGCCAGCCGGAAACAGGGCGAACGCGCCCTCGTTGAATTGGTAGTGCATGTTGGATATCCGTTAGAGGAATAAATGAGGATGGATCTATGTGGAATCACTTTAGCGAAACGAAATTAATTAAGCCGATCCATCGCCAGTAGATACTTTTATTTGCATATTAGCCAGTTATCGATAATGACACATTACGCATCATTAAAAACCATCATAATATGACTTATGCGATGTTCTTCAATCTGAAATAAGAGACGTTTTCCATCAGCCTCGTAATAAATCCAGTATTGATCATCACTGTCATCTACAGCGCCTTTGCCATAACGACGCTGCAGAGCGCTTTCGCTGTCACCAACTGAAACACTTCTGTACGTTTTGATTCCCGGAGAATTAAGGGTGATTTGCGCTATGATATAGCTATCACTGTCGCGATGCTCTTTTCCCCAGTTTAAATTGGAAGAATAAATATCAAAACCTGGATAGTTATACTGATAATAATGATAATTTCCGTCGTCTGAAGGTCTGTCACCAGCATAGCTTTCAGCAATCGGCACTCCGGCGTGCTGCTTTGTCAGATTATCCCATTCGTCTCCCAGTGAGACACGATAATGATTGATTTCCACACTGAAGTCGGAGGCTGAAAGAGGTTTACTGGTACAGTTTGCTTCTAAGTTACCTGCAGAATCCCCCGCAGGGTCGCTATTGAAACGCTTTGCCCAGGCAGCAATATCAGGCTGCGGATTTTTCTCAGTATTATCATTACATCGATAACTTATTTTGCCCGTTTTAGCATCTGTCCATGCAGCATAGATCCTGCCATCAGGTTGTATTACAAAGGCTGAAGCCTGTTCCAGATAGAGATCTCTTAACCAGCCTTCCACAAACAATCCGCCTGCTGATGTAAGGTGCGGTTCACCATACACATCAAAGTTTTGACTGAAGGTATCGTAATCAGGGCCCAAAATGCTCTTTAGCTTCAGCAGTACATCTTTGTTGCTAAAAACGGATGAAACTTTATCAAGGCTATTATAATCAGACATCACTACGTCTGCTCTGGCTGACAACATGCCAAAAACCATAACTGCCACAACACTAAATAAAGATAATTTATTACGCATCAACTTACCCGACAAGCCAACTTTTTAAAACTCAAATCGATCATCAACCCGGATAATACAGCTGTATATAAAAATCTAAAAATCATTTATTAACCTGGCAAGATACAATTTACGCAATACGCTCCTGGACATTTTCATTCCCACTTTCCATCCTGTGATAGCAATACCTTTTTGTCTCTTGATACCGTCAGCGTTAACGGCTCAAAATTAATGCCATACTCTATATTTCCATTATTGAAAATCATACCAACTGCTTTGGCTGCATCAGGGGAATCAATTGTGTGGCCGGTAAGTGAAATCTGGCTACCATCGCTATTTCTCATGCCATAATACTTTACATTTTTACAACTGGTATAAAAACCCCCACAGTTATTTACAAGAGTCACGGTGAATCCTGATGTCGAAAAAACCCTGCTTTTTAACATTGCATTTCTATTTGGCTCTATCTTTTTAAGAGAAAAATCTTTGGGAGCATAAAACTCACCATGGCTCGGCAGTACAATTAAATGCCAAAGCATGGCGTTATTATTTAATGTCAACTCAGCCTCTCCATTTTTACCACCAAAGACAGAGTCAAATTTCACATTAGCTTTATTATTCTTCACAACGCCATGTAAGTTATTCTCATCACCATCAGGGCAATCAATACGATTACCACTATTCTTAATGTAGCAGTAGCGCCCAACAACCTTACCATCAACTTGTCTGAGCTTGATATTTAACGTGGAATAATCGGAGCTATTTTCATTACCCGCAGTACCAGACCACTCACCGTTGAAATCTATCGCAGCCCATACAGGAGCCGCAAAAGAAAGCAATATCATTGAGAAAAAGCAGGCTTTTTTTGAAAAAATATATTTCTTAATCATATTCGGAAGCGACATTAATAGGGGCTCCAGCTAACCTTGGCTTCGAAATTCAATCTGTACGCTGATCTCCAACGCATAGAGAAGTTTATATTGCAGTAATTATCGGGGTTATTGTAGCTATATAAATCACCAAAAATAGAAAAACCTCTATGATGGCCAGCGCACTTTATCGTATGGACAATTGATTACATAACACTCCCCCCTGGCAGCCCAGGAGGTTGAGCAAAATAATTAATTGGGGTTGTTATAGTCAGGAGCCAAACCCTTGTGGGTTGCAAGCAATCTGTCTTTTTTAACCCAGCCCATGATTTGATCACCATCGTTAGTGAGGTACATGACCCGATAAAATCCATTCTGCTCAACATAGGCATAAAGATCATCATTTGGCACAACAAATGTCCCTTTTAATAAACACTTTTCATCAGGCGCTGAATAAAACTGCAAATGTCCTTTCCCTCCGACTTTGTACAGATTATCAGTATTATCAAACCGGTCCCCGTTAGAAATCCCTGACTTATCTAACTTTGCACAAAAATCATTAGCTGAAGCTGCCAGGGGCAAGGCAATCATCATCGCCATTAAAAACTTAATCATATCATCCCTCTACCTTTCATAATCCCGATAAGTTTTTTAGCATACTCCGGATCTGTTGCATAGCCTTTCTCTTGTAGCCCCTTCGCCCATTCAACAGGATCTGAAGATTTGAAAAGACTACTGTAACGTTTATTATCCATCAAAAACTGACCATGTTGTTCAATACTCTCTTCAACCGAGCCATAAGTTGCAAAGCTATCAACAATTTTGATTTTCTTACCGTTGACATACTCATGCGTTACGGTTTCCGCAGCATTTTTAGAACCAAATGATTTTATTCCAAAGATATTGTTACTACTTGTATTCGTTTTCTTATCAAATGGAACCAAATCTCCCCAGCTTGATTCAAGGATCGCCTGCGCCGTAGTGACTTCTGCCGGAACGCCCGTTTTCTTTTCACTGATCTTAGCTGCAGCATAGACCTTATCAAAAAAAGCTTGTTTATCTGCTGGTAACGGGCGTGCTTTGCGAGCGGGGTGATTTGCTACAGGTGCAGCGGTCGGCTTAGCGGTAGCAGAGACCGCAGCTTTCGGCGCAGCCGGAGCCGCCTGTCCTTTCTGTTTAGGGGGGAACAGGTTCTCCACCGCTTTACTGATATTCTGTTTGTGATCGGCACCAGGCGCACCGGTGCCGGGCTTTGCACCGTCAGTATTCAGGTTCAGCTTGCCGCCGGAAGTTGTAATGTGGCCATCGCCCTGCACGAAAATATTGAAGCCCTTACCGACAATATTAATGTGACCGTTAGCGTTGAGTTCAATAGCGCTTTCACCGCACTCCAGACGCAGTTTGGTGCCGGATCCCAGAACATAGGTATCAACTGCCGCGTCCAGCTTGCCTTGTCCGGTCAGGAGCTCCTCGCCGCCTTTGATACCGTGTACACGGTTGGTCTCAACGCGGTACAGCTCATTGCCGCCCGCATAATGGCTGTGGTTGTTGGCAACCGAATGGCTGGCATCGTTTTTAACGTGCGTATCCATGTTTTTCTGCGCCTGGATCCAAAGATGCTCCTCGCCCGCCTTGTCCTCGAAGCGCAGCGCGTTTGCCGTGTCCGCCGTGCCGTCCTTCGAACGGCTCAAAAACCCCATCTGCGTCGCCGCCGCCGGCAGCGCCCACGGCGGCATGCTCGCCTCGTTGTACACGCGACCGATGATCAGCGGCCGGTCCGGGTCGCCGTTGATGAAGTCCACCACCACCTCGTCGTTCACCC
>NZ_VOQX01000125.1:0-10352 GCF_016643525.1 Pantoea sp. Morm
CATGCGGACGGCCCTTAGCCAACTGAGATAACGCGATGCAACAGGCAATCAAAATACATTCACGCGACAACGTCGCCGTCGCGCTGCAGGATCTGGCGGCCGGCACCCAGGTTATCGTCGCAGAACAGCGGATTACGCTGCATCAGGATATCGGGCGCGGCCACAAGTTTGCGCTGCAACCGCTCAACAGTGGCGAGCAGGTGATTAAGTATGGGTTGCCGATTGCCCATGCCACTCAGCCGATCGCCGTTGGCGAGCTGATTCACTCCAGCAACGCGCGCACCAATCTGAGCGATGTCGATGACTATCACTATCAGCCGGAACACCTCACGCTGCCACCGCAGGCGGCGGATCGTGAGGTACAGATCTATCGTCGCGCCACGGGCGAGGTTGGCATTCGTAACGAGCTGTGGATTTTGCCGACCGTCGGCTGCGTGAACGGCATCGCCCGGCAGATTGTGTCACGCTTTCTCCGGGAGAGTGACGACGCGGCCGGCATCGACGGTGTGCACCTGTTCAGCCATCCCTTCGGCTGTTCACAGCTGGGGCAGGATCACGAAAATACCCGCACCATGCTGCAAAATATGGTGCGTCATCCTAATGCCGGCGCGGTGCTGGTGATTGGACTCGGCTGCGAAAACAATCAGGTCGATATCTTTCGCGACACGCTGGGCGACTTTGACAGCCAGCGCGTGCAGTTTATGGAGTGTCAGCAGCAGGATGATGAAGTGGAAGCCGGCCTGCAGCGGTTGCATGCGCTGTACAACGTGATGCGTCACGACCGCCGCCAGACGGGCAAACTGAGCGAGCTGAAGTTTGGTCTCGAATGCGGTGGCTCGGACGGCTTTTCCGGCATCACCGCCAATCCGCTGCTCGGCTGTTTCTCTGACCAGATGATCGCCAACGGCGGCACCACGGTGCTGACCGAAGTACCGGAGATGTTTGGTGCCGAGCGCATCCTGATGAGCCGCTGCCGTGATGCGGCGATTTTCGACAAAACGGTGGCGATGATTAACGACTTCAAGCGCTACTTTATCGATCATCAGCAGCCGATTTATGAAAATCCATCGCCTGGCAACAAGGCGGGCGGCATCACCACGCTGGAGGAGAAGTCGCTGGGCTGTACGCAAAAAGCCGGACAGAGTCAGGTGGTGGATGTGCTGAAATACGGTGAGCGGCTGCGCACGCCGGGGCTCAATTTACTCAGCGCGCCCGGTAACGATGCGGTCGCCACCAGCGCGCTGGCCGGAGCCGGCTGCCATATGGTGCTGTTTACCACCGGGCGCGGCACGCCGTACGGCGGCTTCGTGCCCACCGTGAAAATCGCCACCAACACGCCGCTGGCGGAGAAAAAGCCGCACTGGATTGATTTCAATGCCGGACGGCTGCTGGAGGGCACCAGCATGGAGGCGCTGCTGGCGGAGTTTGTTGAGACTATTGTGGCGATTGCGAACGGCCAGCCGGCGCGCAATGAAGCTAATGATTTCCGCGAGCTGGCGATCTTCAAGAGTGGCGTGACGCTTTAAAGCGGCAGCGGTTAAAGCGCGGCACCGGTGGGTGCCGCGACGCGGGTTAACCGGCGGTGCGAGGCTGACGTTCCGCTTCCGCCTGACATACGGCGGCGGTAAACAGAATATCGGTCGAGGAGTTGAGTGCGGTTTCGGCGGAATCCTGCAGTACGCCGATGATAAAACCGACCGCAACCACCTGCATCGCCAGATCGTTAGGGATGCCAAACATGTTGCAGGCAACCGGAATCAGCAGCAGCGAACCGCCCGCCACGCCGGACGCACCGCAGGCACACAGCGAGGCGACAAGGCTCAGCAGAATAGCGGTGGGTACGTCCACGGCAATGCCCAGCGTGTGCACCGCAGCCAGCGTCAGTACGGTAATGGTGATTGACGCGCCCGCCATGCTGATGGTGGCACCGAGCGGAATCGATACCGAATAGGTGTCTTCATCCAGATTCAGGCGTTTCGCCAGCGCCATGTTGACCGGAATATTCGCGGCCGAGCTGCGGGTAAAGAACGCCGTTACGCCGCTTTCGCGCAGGCAGGTAAACACCAGCGGATAAGGATTGCGGCGGATTTTCTGAAACACCAGCATCGGGTTGACCACCAGCGCCATAATCAGCATGCAGCCAATCAGCAGCGTCAGCAGGTGGGCATATTGCCACAGCGCGCCGAAGCCGGTTGAGGCCAGAATCGATGCCACCAGGCCAAAAATGCCCAGCGGCGCGCAGCGAATCACACAGCGCACCACCCAGGTTGCGGCATTCGACGCGTCATTCAGAAAGGCTTTGCTGCTCGGGCTGGCATGACGAAACGCCAGGCCAAGACCAACCGCCCACACCAGAATGCCAATGTAGTTGGCGTTCATCAGCGCTTCAATCGGATTGGCGACCATGCTCATCAGCAGGCCGTGCAGCACTTCGGTGATGCCGGACGGCGGGGTAATTTCGGTCGCGCCGACGTCCATCGACAGCGTCTGCGGGAACAGATGGCTGAAAATCACCGCGACCACCGCCGCGAAGAAGGTACTGAGCAGGTACAGCATAATGATCGGGCGAATATTGGTTTTTTGCCCCTGCTGATGGTTGGCAATGGAAGAGATCACCAGCACCAGTACCAGCAGCGGTGCCACGGCTTTTAGCGCGCGCACGAACAGTTCACCCAGCAGGCCGACGGCCAGCGCGGCATCGCGTGAAAGCCACGCCAGCGCCACGCCGGCAATCAGGCCGATCATGATTTGTTTTACCAGGCTTCCTGAGAACAGCGCACCCAGCGGTCGAAGAAGATTATTTAGCATATTACGGTCTTTTTATCGCGGTATGAGTGTTGTGCGCGGTTGCTCCGCGCCAAACGGTTTGCCCGGCGGAGTATAAGGAAAAGAGCTGACGAGAAAAGAGATAATTCTGCCGGTGCGCGCCAGATCGGTTTTTTGATCTGCTGATGACAGGAAGTGTGACAGAGATATGAAACGCGAAGGTTGGCACTGGCGAAACAAAGCAGGGGCGATTAGCGCCCCTGCAGAAGATTATCGTGAGATGCCTTTCTGGTCGTTTCTGTGGTTTACCCAGGCGTTAATCAGCAGCGTACCGCCGAGAATCACGCCGACCACCGTCAGCGAGATCGCCACCGGAATGTGGTAGAACTCGACGATCAGCATCTTGATACCGATAAACACCAGCACGATCGCCAGACCGTATTTCAGCATTGAGAAGCGCTCTGCCACGTTGGCCAGCAGGAAGTACATAGCGCGCAGGCCAAGGATGGCGAACAGGTTAGAGGTCAGCACGATGAACGGGTCGGTAGTGACGGCAAAAATAGCCGGAATACTGTCGACAGCGAAAATAACATCGCTCAGCTCCACCATAATCAGCACCAGCAGCAGCGGTGTGGCAAACAGCACGCCGTTTTTGCGGGTGAAGAACTTTTCGCCATGCAGTTCATCGGTCATGCGCAGATGCTTACGCAGCCAGCGCACCACCGGCTTATCGCCGACGGCAGCGTCATCGCCCTCTTTAGCGAAGGCCATTTTGATGCCGGTAAACAGCAGAAAAGCGCCGAAGATGTAGAGGATCCAGCTGAACTGTGTGACCAGCCAGCTGCCGGCAAAGATCATGATGGTACGCAGCACAATCGCGCCCAGCACGCCGTAAATCAGCACGCGGCGCTGAAGATTAGACGGAATGGCGAAGTAGCTGAACAGCATCAGCCAGACGAAGACGTTATCGACCGCCAGCGCTTTTTCCAGTACGTAACCCGTCAGGAAAGCCAGGGTTTGCGCGGTTGCGACTTCGCGCCCGGCGCTGCCGTCGAGATACCACCAGAACGCGGCGGCAAACAGCAGAGAAACGGAGATCCATACCAGCGACCAGACGGCAGCCTGTTTGAATGACATGGTTTGTGCGGCGCGTCGTCCCTGTAAGAAGAGATCGATCGCCAGCATGATGAGCACGACGACAGCGAAGCTGCCCCAGAGTAACGGTGTGCCTACAGAGTGCATAGTCGTATCCTGTCCTGAAAATGAAAAACGGCTGAGTCAGAAGACGTCAGCCGCTTTATAGAGCTGCAAGCAAACCCCGCCTTCCGGCAAGGTCTCACTTACAACACAGAATCAATTCCGGGTTGCCTGACGACCGGATGCGCTACGCATCGTAATGACGATCGGTCAGCTTACAAGTTACTCCCCTTTGCTGCGGCCAACATACGTGCAAGCGCGAGCAGATTCAATGGGGGAGCTGTAATATTTTGCAATATTTACACTTCTTTCCGATCCGCCGGAAACACCACGCCGGTCTGGCGACGAATCTCTGTCAGCAACCGGGCGGTAATGCGTGACACCTCCAGCGCAGGGTGCTCCACCTGGCGCGTTTCCACCAGCCGGGCAAAGGTCTCTGCTTCATACAGCATAGTATTGATGTGCTGTGGCTGCGTCAGGTTCTGGCTCTCGCCGCCGCGCGGAATCAGGCGCAGCTGCTGGCACTCGGAAATTTTCTCTATCACCAGCGAGCCGGCTTCGCCCTGGATTTCGCTGGGAATCAGGGAATCACTGACTTTCGAGTGCAGCAGCGTGACGTCGAAATCGCCGTAGTCCAGCACTACCACGCCGTGCGCATCGACGCCGCTTGCCAGCAGCGAGGCCTCAGCTTTCACCTGCTGCGGCGCGCCCCACAGGGTAACGGCAGCGGCGAGGCAGTAGTAGCCGATATCCATGATCGAACCGTTGGACCAGCGCGGGTTAAAGGTATTCGGGTTCTCACCGTCGAGATAGCGCTGATAGCGTGACGAGTACTGACAGTAGTTGAACAGCGCTTTGCGCAGGGTGCCTAACTGCGGCAGCGCCTGTTGCAGGCGCAGGAACGTCGGCAGACTGGCGGTTTTGAACGCCTCAAACAGCACCACCTGATGCTGACGCGCACAGGCAATCATCGCCTCAGCTTCACGCAGGTTAGAGGCCAGCGGTTTTTCGCAGATGACGTGTTTGCCGTGCGACATGAACAGCAGCGCCTGCTCACAGTGCAGCGCATTGGGGCTGGCGATATACACCGCGTCGATTTCCGGACTTGCCGCCAGCGCCTCCAGTGAGGTAAAGGTCAGCGGACAGGGATAATCCGCGACAAAGGCGTCGGCCTGCTGCTGGCTGCGTGAATAGACGGCGCTCAGTTTCATTTTGCCGCTCTCGTGCGCGGCGTCGATAAACTGGCGGGTGATCCAGTTGGTTCCCACAATGGCAAAACGTATCACGGCTGGTTCTCCTGCACTCTGAAAGCGGCAGAGTAGCATGTTCCCTGGCGGCGCAGGCAGGCGAAATTTGATCCTGCGATCCGCATTCCAATATGATGATGCCAAACCCTTTTTTAACCGACATGCGGGGACGCCGGGTGAGCGGAAGCAAACACGCACTGAACTGGACCACACTGCTGATCGCCATTCCGGTGGGCCTGGTGGCCTCACTGGTCACGCTGGCGTTTCGCGGCATCATCGATCTCATCAATCATTTGCTGTTTCACAGCGACAGCGAAATCACGGACGCGATGCACGTCTGGCCGTGGATCTTCTGGCCGCTACTGGTGGGGGCGGGCGGGCTGCTGGCCGGCTGGTTCCTGCGCTACGCGGTGGCGATTGAGCAGCAGGAGACGGTGAAAACCGATTACCTTGAAGTGATTAACGCGCGGCTGGATGCGGTGCCCACCAAAACCTCGCTGTTTCGCGCGCTGTCGTCGATTGCCAGTATCGGCAGCGGGGCGTCGATTGGTAAAGAGGGGCCGATGGTGCAGCTGTCGGCGTTGAGCGGTAGCCTGCTGGGGCGCTGGCTGCCAGCGTCCCTCAATATGCGCAACAGCGACATCGTCGCGATGGCGGCCGCCGCCGGTCTGTCGTCGGTGTATCACGCCCCGCTGGCGTCCGCAATTTTTGTCGCGGAAATTGCGTTTGGTATCTCTGCGCTACAGCGGCTGATTCCGCTGATTATCGCCTCGGCAGTGGCGGTGATGACCATGTGGTCACTGGGCTTTCGCAGCGCGCTCTATCCGCTCTCCGACACGCTGTTTCAAATGGATCTCACCAGCCTGCTGATGACGATAATCATTGGTTTTGCTGCGGGCGTGGCAGGCTGGCTATTGATCAAGTTGATTTCACGCAGCAAAGCGTTATTCAGCCGCGTGCGCTCGCTGCCGCTCAGGCTGGGCGCAGGTGGCTTTGCGGTTGGCTTACTGGCGCTGATCTCCACCGATATCCTCGGTAACGGCTATGAAGTGATCGTGAAAATCATTGAAGGCAACTATCTGCTGGCGGGTTTGCTCGGCCTGCTGGTGCTGAAAATGCTGGCGACCACGCTCTCGGTCGGCTCCAACGCGGTAGGCGGCCTGTTCACGCCCTCATTATTGATTGGTGCGCTGCTCGGCGTGGCGCTGGCGCAGACTGGCGTGCTGCTGCATCTGCCGGTGGGCAATACGCTGCTGTATGCGGCGGTGGGCATGGCGGCGGTGCTGGCGGCGGTCAGTCAGGCGCCGCTGATGGCGATGCTGATGGTGCTGGAGATGACGCTCAACAGCAGCCTGCTGTTCCCACTGATGATCGCCTCGGTACTGGCGTCAATGCTGGTCTACCGGCTGCAGTCCGCCAGCACCTATCCGGTGGTAAGCCATCACCTTAATCGTTCAGAAGCGAAATATGATTTTGATAATATGCGGGTTGATCAGCTGATCATCCCCGGCGCGGCGCTGCAGCCGGCGGAATCGGTCGGGCAGGCGCTGGCGGTGAGTTCACTCAAGCGCGAGCGCTACGTCTACGTCATTAATCAGGCCGGTCAGTTTCTTGGCGTAGTATCAATTCATGATATTTCGCGCAAAGTGCTGGCACAGGAGATCACGCTGGATTCGCCGGTCAGCAGCGTGATGGATGATAATTTCCCCTGCATTTACCAGCACCAGAGCATGCGTGAAGGCTGGGAGGCGTTTGCACGTGTGACGCTGGAGCGTTTACCGGTGCTGAATAATGCGCAGGAGCGTCGCTTCCTTGGCGCATTGACCAAAACCAGTCTGATCCAGAAAGCGCAGGAGTTTCTTTAGGCCGCGTTGCCGCGCAGCGCCTGTTCGGTCATCCACAGGCGCGCGTCGAACTCCAGCTGGTGGTAGTCCGGTTCCATGTGGCAGCACAGCTGATAAAAGGCTTTGCTGTGATCTTTCTCTTTCAGGTGCGCCAGTTCGTGCACCACGATCATGCGCAGAAAGGGTTCCGGCGCGAGGCGGAAAAAGGTCGAGATGCGAATTTCGGCCTTGGCTTTCAGGTTACCGCCCTGCACGCGGGAAATGGCGGTGTACAGGCCAAGCGCATGCTTCATCACTTTGATTTTATTATCCCAGATGACCTTGCTCACTGGCGGCGCGCTGCGCATATAGCGGTTTTTCAGCGCCTGCGTGTAGTCATAAAGCGCGCGGTCGCTGACGACGTCGTGCGTATCGGGATAGCGCTGCTGCAAAAAGGCGGCTAATCGCTGATTATCAATCAGCACTTGCACCTGTTCGAGGATGTTTTCAGGGTAACCCTGCAGATAGATTAATGACATTGGGATTCCCGACGAAAGACAGTATACTGCGCCCCCTTTTCAGGGCGAAAATCGCGCAAAGTGTACCACGCCGGAGATTCCATGAGCCAACTTGAACTGACCGATCGCACGCTGACACTTCAGCGCTTCCCGCCGATGCGTGAAGAGAGCCCGCTACAGGCGTGGGACGCCGCAGATGAATATTTGCTGCAGCAGGCGCTGCCGGCAGGCCCGGTGCTGGTATTCAATGACAGCTTTGGCGCGCTGACCTGCGGGCTGAACGATCGGGAAATCTGGCACGTCAGCGACTCGTGGCTCAGCCAGCAGGCCGCCCGGCAGAATCTGCGTCTCAACGGTCTGGATGAAGCGTCGGTACACTTTCTTGATAGCCTGGCGCCGTTGCCGGCTGCTCCGGCGGCGGTACTGATTAAGCTGCCGAAAGCGCTGGCGCTGCTTGAGCACCAGCTGCGCGCGCTGCGGACGGTCGTCACGCCGGATACTCTGATTCTGGCGGCCGGTAAAGCCAAAGATATCCATAATTCCGCGCTGCAGCTGTTTGAACGCATTCTCGGTGAGAGCAAAACCTCGCTGGCGTGGAAAAAAGCGCGTCTGATTTACAGCCATTTCAGCGCCCCGGCGCTGGCGGACGTGCCGGCGACCACCGTGTGGCCGCTCGACGAGACGCCGTATCACATCCACAACCACGCCAATGTGTTCGCCCGTGCCGCGCTGGATATTGGCGCGCGCTTCTTTCTGCAACACCTGCCGCACGATATTGAGGGCGAAATCGTCGATCTCGGCTGCGGTAACGGCGTGATCGGCCTGCAGGCACTGGAACAGAATCCGCAGGCCGAGGTGCTGTTCGTCGATGAATCTTACATGGCGGTGGCTTCCAGCCAGCTTAACGTTGAGCTCAACCGGCCACAGGATCTGGCGCGCTGCCAGTTTCGGGTTAACAACGTGCTGAGCGGTTTTCCGTCGGACCGGCTGCATGCGGTGCTGTGCAATCCGCCGTTCCATCAGCAGCACGCGGTGACCGACCACCTGGCGTGGCAGATGCTGCGTGACGCCAAACGCTGCCTGCAGTATGGCGGCGAGCTGCGCATCGTCGGCAACCGCCACCTTGGCTATCATCAGAAAATGAAGAAGCTGTTTGGCAACTGCGAGCTGGTGGCCTCTAACGCCAAATTTGTGGTGCTGCGTTCGGTCAAGCTGCGTTAATCACAGGCTGAGCGCCAGTTCGGTGGCCTGAGCAATGGCGCGCCGTGCATCCAGCTCCTGCGCGACGTCGGCACCGCCGATCAGCCGCACGGCTTTGCCGCGTGCGGCCAGCGCCTGCGCCAGCGTACGCAGCGGTTCCTGACCGGCGCAAATCACGACGTTATCTACCGCCAGCGTCAGCGCTTCCCCCTGATGGCGCAGGTGCAGCCCGTCATCATCAATCTTCAGATACTCGACATCGCCCCACATCTGCACGCCGTGCGCCTGCAGGCTGGCGCGATGGATCCAGCCGGTGGTTTTCGCCAGCCCGGCGCCCGGCTTGCCGGATTTACGCTGCAGCAGCCAGATCTGGCGGTCGGCAGGAGCCGGCTGTGGACGCACTAAACCGCCGCGCGCCTGCAGGCTGCGATCGATGCCCCAGCTTTGATAGAAGTCTTCCTCGCGAGCGGCGTGCTGCAGCAGAAACTCCGCGGTGTCAAAACCAATGCCGCCGGCACCGATAATCGCCACGCGCTGGCCAACCGGTTTTTTGTCGCGTATCACCTCGAGATAGCTCAGTACGCTGGGGTGATCGATGCCCGGAATCGCCAGCTGGCGCGGTGTGATGCCGGTCGCGATGATAACTTCATCCGCCTGTTCCAGTTCGTCGGCGCTGACGCGATGATTCAGGCACAGCGCAACGCCTGCGGCTGCCAGCTGATGGCGGAAATAGCGCAGTGTTTCGCTGAACTCCGCCTTGCCGGGGATCTGGCGGGCGATATTAAACTGGCCGCCAATCTGCGCATCGGCTTCGTACAGGGTGACGTGATGGCCGCGCTGCGCCGCCTGCAGCGCGAACGCCATACCGGCCGGACCGGCACCCACCACCGCCAGCCGTTTTGGCTGCGCGGCGGTGATGACCGGCATCAGCGTTTCATGACAGGCGCGCGGATTGACCAGGCAGGAAGTTACCTTGCCGGCAAAGATTTGATCGAGACAGGCCTGATTACAGGCGATGCAGGTATTGATGGCGTCGGGCTGGCCCGCCTGCGCTTTGCTGACAAACGCGGCATCGGCAAGAAATGGCCTCGCCATCGACACCATGTCGGCAATACCGTCGCGCACAATCTCCTCCGCTACCTGAGGATGATTGATACGGTTGGTAGCGATAACCGGTACGCTGACGTGCTGGCGCAGATGCTGCGTGACCCAGGCGAAACCGGCACGCGGCACGCAGGTGGCAATGGTGGGAATGCGTGCTTCATGCCAGCCAATGCCGCTGTTGAACAGCGTCACGCCGCGCTGCTCCAGCGCCGTGGCAAGCTGCAGCGTCTCCTGCAGCGAGCTGCCGTTATTCACCAGATCGAGCATCGACAGGCGGAAAATAATGATGAAGTCTTCACCGACGGCGGCGCGCACCGCCTGCGTCACTTCCAGCGCAAAGCGCTGCCGCCGGGCCACATCACCGCCCCAGCCGTCGTCGCGCTGATTGGTATGGGCGACCAGGAACTGATTAATCAGATAACCTTCGGAACCCATGATTTCGACACCGTCGTAACCGGCCTGCTGCGCCAGCCGGGCGCAGCGCGCGAAATCCGCGA
>NZ_VOQX01000126.1:0-10219 GCF_016643525.1 Pantoea sp. Morm
CCAGCAATGTGCTGGAAGCCATGCAGCAGTTTAAACAGAGCCAGTAAATTCGCTGGCGCATTGACTGGATTATTATCTGTCGCCACTGGCGTATTGGTTAGATTGTTGCCCGCCTCAGCTGGCCCATCGATTGGATTTTTGCCTGTCTTCGCATCGATTTGGTCATTGCCTGCCCACAGCATTCAGGCATCCCCCGCTTATATCTCCTCTGTTCTCTGGAACCCGCTCGTAAATCCTGCTGCAAATCGCTGCAACGCCGCTTTGCTGCTCGCCACGCCGTCTCCACCGGCGTATTGTGCCTCTCGCACACCGGCCAGGGTTAGCGACAGATCGCAGTGCGCATCAATGCGCACCCTACAGGTTTTTTAGGGTCGCCATTCATGGCGACCTGTCGCCAAACCGCACAGAACTGGTAGCGGCGCGATTTCGCGGTGCGCATAAATGCGTACCCTGTGAAACCTGTAGGGTCGCCATTTATGGCGACCTTTCGTCAAACCGCACAGAACTGGTAGCGGCGCGATTTCGCGGTGCGCATAAATGCGCACCCTGTGAAACCTGTAGGGTCGCCATTTATGGTGACCTGTCGTCAAACCGCACAGAACTGGTAGCGGCGCGATTTATCGCGCAAACAGGTTACGCGGCACCTTTATGGCAACCTGCCGTGCAACCGGGCAAAAAATCGCCCCCACGGTAACCGCGCCATGATCTGCACGGTCGCCATTGATGGCAACCGAGAAACCCAACGCTGCATGGACAGCAGGAGAAAACCTCATGGAAATCGCCTACTGGCTGATCGGTACACTGCTGGCGCTCTGTGTCGGCAGCTTTCTCAACGTAGTCATTTATCGCCTGCCGCAGCAGGTAATGAACCCGCAACCCGGCCTTACCCTGCTGCTGCCGCGCTCGCACTGTCCACACTGCCAGACCACGCTGCGCGCGATCGATATGCTGCCGCTGCTCAGCTGGCTGTTGTTACGCGGACGCTGTCGCTACTGCCACCACCCGGTGAGCCTGCGCTACCCGCTGACGGAGCTGCTCACCGCCGCGATCAGCCTGGCGCTGGCCTTGTTGCTGCCGCCCGATAGCCGCCTGCCTGCCGCCCTGTTGCTCGCCTGGATTCTGCTGGCGCTAACCCTCATCGACATTGAGCATCTGCTGTTGCCGGACGCTCTCACCCTTTTACTGCTGTGGCTTGGCCTGCTGTTCAAAGCGCTGTACTGGCTGCCCGGTACGCTGAATGATGCCGTGTTCGGTGCGATAGCTGGCTACAGCACGCTGTGGCTAGTGGGTGAACTCTATCAGCTGATAAACAAGCGCCCCGGTCTCGGGGGCGGAGACGCCAAACTGCTGGCTGCGCTGGGTGCCTGGCTTGGCTGGGCGCTTTTACCCTTTGTGCTGTTACTGGCTTGCACAGGCGCAATTTTGTTTGTTCTGCTGGCCCGATTAGGCTGGCAACGCGAGCTGTATCACGTGCTGCCCTTTGGTCCGTGGCTGGCACTGGCGGGCATAAGTCTTTTTATTCACACGATTATTTAATCGCCTGTTCATATCGCGGCGCTAAAATAAGTGGCCAGTTTCTGTCCAACGTCCTGATTCCTATATGAAAAGAATAAACAATTCTAAACAAAATTAATCATTGTGATGTGCGTCAAAAGGCTCTATATTGGCCGCGTTTTTTGAGCCACTGATACTTTTTTGTTCAACTAGTCAATCGGCCAGCCTGTTCGAGCCCCGGTTGAAGGAGAGATATGATGACGGATAAAGTCCGTATTGATACTTTTGGTGCCAACTCATTCAACGGAAACAACGACGCATTCTTAGCCCGTCAGGCTGAGTTTGAATCAAACGTCAGGAGTTACCCGCGCAAGTTGCCTTTAGCGATTGCCAAAGCCAATGGCGTGTGGATTACGGATGTTGAAAACAAACAATATCTTGACTGTCTGGCTGGCGCAGGGACGCTGGCACTTGGTCATAACCATCCTGATGTTCTGCAGAGCATCCAAAATGTCATTACCAGCGGCTTGCCGTTACATACTCTTGATCTGACGACGCCTCTGAAAGATCAGTTCTCCGAATCTCTGCTCGCGCTGCTGCCAGGTCAGGGTAAAGAGTACTGCCTGCAGTTCACCGGTCCATCCGGTGCTGATGCCGTTGAAGCGGCGCTGAAGCTGGCGAAAAAAGTCACCGGCCGCAGCGGCGTAATCAGCTTCTCTGGCGGTTACCACGGGATGACGCACGGCGCGCTGTCCGTGACCGGCAACCTGTCGCCGAAAGAAGCGGTTGACGGCATGATGCCAGAAGTGCAGTTCATGCCTTACCCGCACCTGTACCGTTGCCCGCTGGGCCTCGGCGGCGAAGCTGGCGTGAAAGCCCTGACCTACTACTTCGAAAACCTGATCAACGACGTTGAAAGCGGCGTGCGTAAGCCTGCGGCCGTGATCCTCGAAGCGGTACAGGGTGAAGGCGGCGTGAACCCGGCGCCAGCTGAGTGGCTGCAGCGCATCCGCAAAGTGACCCAGGAACACGGCATTCTGCTGATCCTCGACGAAGTCCAGGCTGGCTTTGCCCGTACCGGTAAGTTCTTTGCCTTCGAACACGCGGGCATTGAGCCAGACATCATCGTGATGTCTAAAGCGGTGGGCGGCGGTCTGCCTCTGGCCGTGCTGGGTATCAAAAAGCAGTTTGACGCCTGGTCACCTGGCCACCACACCGGTACCTTCCGCGGCAACCAGCTGGCGATGGCAACCGGTCTGGCGACGCTGAAGATCCTGACCGAGCAGAACATCGCCGGCAAAGTGGCAGAACAGGGTGAATGGCTGAAAGCCCAGCTGAACGCGATGGCGAAACGCTTCCCGGTTATTGGTCACGTACGCGGCCTCGGGATGATGATCGGTATCGAAATCGTTAAGCCACACGAGCCAGCTGACCACATGGGCAGCTTCCCGGCCGACGGCGAACTCTCTGCACTGCTGCAGAAAAAATGCTTCGAAGCCGGTCTGATTCTGGAGCGTGGCGGTCGTCATGGTGCGGTACTGCGCCTGCTGCCATCACTGCTGATCAGCAACGAAGAGCTGGCCGTGTTCCTGGATAAATTTGAGCAGGCGCTGCTGGGCGCTGGCGTCAAACCTGTTTGACTGGAAGAGTAAATGTCTGAAGTAAACCCGATTCTGGCCGCCTCGGCCCCGAGCATTGAGGCGTACCAGCAGGCGATTGCCCAGAGCAGCGCCGCGGTTGTGCAGTGGCTGCAACAGCCTGAGATGTACCAGGGCAAAACGGTTGCCGAACTGCGCGAGCGTATCACGCTCGACTTCAATCCAAACGGCCTGGGCAACCAGGCCGCGATTGAACGTGCGATTGAATATTTCCTCAAAGACAGTCTGGCGGTGCACCATCCGCAGTGCGTTGCGCACCTGCACTGTCCGAGCCTGGTGGTAAGCCAGGCGGCTGAAGTGCTGATCAACGCCACTAACCAGAGCATGGATTCGTGGGATCAGAGCCCTTCTGCCACCATTATTGAAATCAAACTGATTGAGTGGCTGCGTGCGCAGGTTGGCTATCCGGCCGGTGATGCGGGCGTGTTCACCAGCGGCGGTACGCAGAGCAACCTGATGGGCCTGATGCTGGCACGTGACGCTTTCTATGCGCGTCAGGGCCATTCCGTGCAGCAGCACGGCATCACTGGCGATCTGCGCAAGATTAAAGTGCTGTGCTCAGAAAACGCCCACTTCTCCGTGCAGAAGAACATGGCGCTGCTGGGCCACGGCTATCAATCTGTGGTGCAGGTGAAATCGGATCAGTTCGCCCGTATGGACGTGAATGACCTGAAAGCCAAACTGGCGCAGGCTGAAGCCAACGGCGAACAGATCCTGGCGATCGTCGCGACGGCAGGCACCACCGATGCCGGCGCCATCGATCCGCTGCGTGAGATCGCAGCCATCGCCGCTGAGCACAACATCTGGGTGCACGTGGATGCGGCCTGGGGCGGTGCGCTGCTGCTGTCTGAAAAGTATCGTCATTACCTGGATGGTCTGGAGCTGGTGGATTCCGTCACCCTCGACTTCCACAAACAATACTTCCAGACCATCAGCTGCGGCGCGTTCCTGCTAAAAGACGCGCGTCACTATGAGCTGATGCGTTATCAGGCGGCTTACCTGAACTCCGAGTTCGATGAAGAAGCCGGCGTGCCGAACCTGGTGTCCAAATCACTGCAGACCACGCGTCGTTTCGATGCGCTGAAACTGTGGATGGGTCTGGAAGCGCTGGGTCAGAAACAGTACGCCGCGATTATCGACCACGGCGTGAGTCTGGCACAGGACGTCGCGCAGTTCGTTGAATCTGAGCCGCGTCTGGAACTGGTAATGCAGCCACAGCTGGCCAGCGTGCTGTTCCGCTATCGTCCAGCCCGGCTGAGCGACAGCGCGCAGATCGCCCTGTTCAACCAGCGTATCGGCGATGCGCTGCTGGAATCAGGCCGCGCTAATGTCGGTGTGACCGAGCATGCAGGCATGACCTGCCTGAAGCTGACGCTGCTGAACCCGACCGTCACGCTGGAAGACATCAAGCTGCTGCTGGCGCTGGTAGAAAAAACTGCTGATCAACTGCTGAGTGCCTGATTAGGTGTGAAGTAAATAAGCCGCTAACCGGCAACGGTTAGCGGCTTTTTTTATAGGTTAAAGACTGATCGCCGCACGCTGGCTCACTGCGGAATGCGCGCAATTACCTTGATTTCGAAATCATAGCCCGCCAGCCAGTTGACGCCCACCGCCGTCCAGTTGGGATAAGGCGCATCGCCGAAGAAGCGCAGCCGTACTTCGTTCACCGTGGCGAACTGCGCTTCCGGATCGGTATGAAACGTAGTGACATCAACCACGTCATCGAAACTGCAACCGGCGGCCTTCAGCACCGCCGCGAGATTGGTAAATGCCTGATTAACCTGACGCGTGAAATCCGGCTCGGCGGTGCCATCATCCCGGCTGCCTACCTGGCCGGAAACAAACAGCAGATCGCCGGAGCGAATCGCCGCAGAGTATTTATTGATGTTGTACAACGCCTGACGGCCCGCTGGAAAAACAGCATCGCGTTTGTTCATAATCGTACTCCTGAAGATGAGAGAAGAAAGCGGGTTAGCTATGCCCGCTTTCGCTTTAACATACGCCGCGTATGTATTACTATGTTTTACATACGCGGCGTATGTCAATGCAAAATTTAAGGAACAGCGATGGCAGCCAGACGACGGGCAGACCAGGTGGAAGAGACACGCGGCAAACTGATTGCCGCTGCACGACGCGCGTTTGCGCAGAAGGGTTACAGCGAAGCGTCAATGGATGACCTCACGGCAGCCGCCGGGCTGACGCGCGGTGCGCTGTACCATAATTTTGGCGACAAGAAAGGGTTATTGCAGGCGGTTATTGACCAGATCGATGGTGAGATTCTTGAGCAGATGCGCGCAGCCGGACAGCAGTATCACACTCGCTGGCACGCGTTTCTGGCGGAAGCCATTACCTATATCGAGATGTCGCTGGAGCCGGAAGTCCAGCGCATCATGCTGCTGGACGGCCCGGCGGTGCTGGGCGATCCGTCGCGCTGGCCTAATCAGACCGCCTGTCTGCGCACCACCGCCGCCATGCTGGCGGAGCTGATTGAGGAAGGTACGGTGAAACCGGTCGATACCGAAGCGGCGGCGCAACTGGTCAACGGCGCCGCGCTCAATGCCGCGCTGTGGATTGCCGCTGCCGATGAGCCGGTCGCGGCACTGCCGCGTGCGGTGCAGGCCTTTCGGCTGCTGGTTTCCGGGCTGCTGGTCAACCCGGCGTCGCATTGAGTTCGCGTATCCAGCTGAGAAACGCCTGCAGCGGCGCCGGGATCAGCCGGCGGTCATTGTAATACAACCACAGGCCGGGAAAGCTGAGCCACCAGTCGGCAAGAATCGGTTGCAGACTGCCGTTGGCCAGCGCCGGCTTCAGCCAGTCCTCAAACAGATAGACCACGCCGGCACCGGCGATGGCCGTTGACACCGTCAGCTCCATCGCCGCACCGATGCTGCAAATCAGCGGCCCCTGCGGCTGTAGCATGATGCGTTCCGCGCCGCGGCTGAACTCCCATTCGGCCGTCACCCCGGTGGCATAACGACCATACAGACAGCGATGCTGCATCAGGTCGCGCGGATGCTGCGGCGTACCGTAAGCCGCCAGATAGGCCGGCGCCGCGGCCGCGGCAAAGCGCTGCACGCGCGGACCAATCGGCAGCGCCACCATATCCTGTTCCAGATGATCGTCGTAACGGATACCGGCATCGCAGCTGTCGCGAAAAATGTCCTGCACATTACTCTCCGCCACGATCTCCAGCCGGATGTCGGGATAGCGCTGCAAAAATCCCGGCACAATCGCCGGTAATACCAGCCGCGCCGCGCTGACCGGCACGTTCAGCCGCAGCGTGCCGCCCGGCGTGTCACGGAACGTGTTCAGGGCATCCAGCGCCGCATCCACTTCGTTCATGGCGGGTAGCAGCCGTGACATCAGCGCCCGGCCCGCTTCGGTCAGTACCACCGTTCGCGTAGTGCGATTGAACAGCCGAACGCCCAGTTGCTGTTCGGCGCGCCGCACCGCATCACTCAAACGCGACGGATTGCTGCCGCTCATGCGCGCCGCCTCGCGAAATCCACCGGCTTTTGCCACCGCCACTACCGCATGCAGCAACGCCATATCCAGCGCCATTGTGCGTCACTCCGTACAGTCTGTCCTGATTTACACGGATAGTCGCACAGCACCGTTGTGATTACAATTTAAACACTATCCGATGAAGGAGGTTTACATGTCACAGGCTACCACCACTTACACACTGGGCGACCGTCAGGTTGCCCGTCTCGGCTACGGTGCCATGCAGCTGGCCGGTCCCGGCGTATTTGGCCCGCCAAAAGATGAGGCCCGCGCGTTACAGGTGCTGCGCGATGCCGTGGCTGCCGGTGTGAATCACATCGACACCAGTGATTTTTACGGCCCGCACATCACCAATCAGCTGATCAAAAAAGCGCTCTATCCTTACCCCAGCGATCTGGTGCTGGTGACCAAAGTGGGTGCCCGACGTAATACCAAAGGCGGCTGGCTGCCCGCCAGCACGCCGGAGGAACTGACGCAGGCGGTTGAAGATAACCTGCGCAATCTCGGCCTCGACGTGCTGGAGGTCGTCAATTTACGCTCGATGCTGAGCGTTCATGGACCGGCAGAGGGATCGCTGGAGCCGCAAATCGAGGCGATGATTAAACTGCAGCAGCGTGGCCTGATTCGGCACATTGGCCTGAGCAACGTGACCGCCAGTCAGGTGGCGCAGGCACAGCAGATGACGCCGATTGCCTGCGTACAGAATCTGTATAACCTCGCCAATCGTCAGGATGAGGCGCTGATCGACCAGCTGGCGGCGCAGGGCATTCCCTACGTGCCGTTCTTTCCGCTCGGCGGTTTTTCGCCACTGCAGTCGGAACAACTCAGCGCGGTGGCCAGCGCGCTCAACGCCAGTACGCTGCAGGTGGCGCTCGCCTGGCTGTTGCAGCGCTCAGACAACATTCTGCTGATTCCCGGCACCTCCTCGCCGCAGCATCTGCAGCAGAATCTGGCCAGCGCGGCGCTGACGCTGAGCCCGGAAGTGGTTGCGCAACTGGACAGCATTGGCCGGGCGTAAGGCACGCGCCGGGGCTATCCCCGCCCGGCGATGCCCGCTTCCACCAGGCAGGCTTTGAGCACACCGAACGCATCCTGGCACTGGCGCTCATCCACGCAGGCGTAACCGAGCAGCAGACCGCGTCGCTCCTGCGGATGCATGTAGTATTGCGACAGCGGCCGCACCTTCACGCCGCGTCGCAGCGCCAGCGCGGCAATCGCCACATCGTCGCAGCCCGGAGGCAGATTCAGCACCAGATGCAGTCCGGCTTCATGATTGACCACCGGCATAAAGGCCGCGCCCAGGTAGCGCTCAATTAATGTCATCATAAAGCGCCGGCGCTGACTGTAGAGTTTGCGCATGCGGCGGATGTGCGTCATGTAGTGGCCTTTCTGAATAAACTCCGCCAGCGCCCGCTGCACCAGCAGATGCCCGCCGCGATAGAGTTCGGCCGCCGCCACGCGCAGCGGCTGCGCCAGCGCTTTTGGCACCACCAGATAGCCGAGACGCAGCGCGGGATAGAGCGTTTTACTGAAGGTGCCCATATAGATCACCGGCGCATCCGGTTCAAAGCCCTGCAGCGAGGGGAAGGGCTGGCCGGCGAAACGAAATTCGCTGTCATAGTCATCTTCCACCAGCCAGCTTTTGTGTTTGCGCGCCAGGTCGAGCAGTTGTCTGCGCCGCTCCAGACTGAGATGCACACCCAGCGGATACTGGTGTGACGGTGTCACAAAAATCATCTTCGGCGCTTTGCTGCGTGGTGCCAGCTCCGGGATAATGCCCTGTTCATCCACCGCTTTGGCCTGAATTTTTAGCCCGTTAATGCGTAACAGGTTGCGTGTGCCCCAGTAGCCTGGCTCCTCGATCCACACCGGATCGCCCGCGTCGCACAGCACGCGCGTCACCAGATCCACCGCCTGATGAATGCCTTCAGTAATGATGATTTGATCGGCGTCGGCACGCACCGAGCGCGCCACGCTGAGATACTCAGCCAGCGCCTGGCGCAGCTGCGGACAGCCGCCGTTACTGCTGTAAATCAGGCGCTCGATGTCGGGTTCGCGATTCAGGCGCGACTGAATCTGGCTAAACAACTTATGTGGAAACTCACGCACATCCGGCGCGCCGGGCACAAATGCGCCCCACTGATAAGGCGAGGCATTGGCGTGACCGAGCAGCGTGGCGCCGCGTTTCGAAATCGCCGCCGGTTTACTCATCAGGGGTTCACTGAGCGGCAGCGCCGGCGCGCTGTTGAGGCACCCTTCCGGCAGATTTTCTGCAATCCACGTGCCGCTGCCGGTGCGCGCGCTGACATATCCCTGCGCGACCAGATTTTCATAGACGTTGAGCACCGTATTACGCGACACCGCCAGCTCTCGCGCTAAATCACGCGTCGCCGGCAGGCGCGAGCCGCGCGGGAAAATGCCCTCTACAATTGCCGCCTGCATGCAGTGCAGCAGGCGCTGCTGCAACGTGCCTTCCGCGACAAACTGTAGTCGTTCCAATACATGATCGGCGTATAAACTCCGCAATTGGCTCCATCCTTCTCAGTGAAATTGGCTCTGGCAACCGCGCTCAGTGCAGGCATAAATAAGCGTGTTTGTCGTGATTTGTAAAGACGCTTATCGCTAAGGAAAGGTTATGGAAGGTAAAAACAGCCAGTTGCAACAACGCAAAGATGACGCGCTGCCGCGCGGCACCGGTAATCTTTGTCAGTGGTATGTCGATCAGGCCGAAAACGCCACGCTGCGTGATGTTGAGGGCAATAGCTGGATTGATTTCGCTGGCGGCATCGCGGTGCTCAACACCGGCCACCGTCATCCGCGCATCGTGCAGGCCATTGCCGATCAGTTAGCAAAATTCACCCATACCGCATTCCAGGTCACGCCGTATGAGAGCTATGTGGCGCTGGCGGAACGCATCAATCAGCGGGTGCCAATTGCCGGTAAAGCCAAAACCGCTTTTTTCACCACCGGCGCTGAAGCGGTAGAGAATGCGGTTAAAGTGGCGCGCGCCGCTACCCGTCGTCACGGCATCATCACCTTCGGTAACGCCTTTCACGGCCGCACTTTCATGACCATGGCGATGACCGGCAAAGTGGCCCCCTATAAGCGCGATTTTGGCCCGATGCCGGCCTCGGTGTTTCACGCCCGCTACCCTAACGCGGTCACCGGCATCAGCGTTGAGGACGCTATCGCCAGCCTGCACGATCTGTTCAGCCACGACATCGCGCCGCAGGATGTGGCCGCCATCGTACTGGAACCGGTGCAGGGCGAAGGCGGTTTCCACATCGCGCCGGCAGAGTTTCTTACGCAGCTGCGCGCGCTGGCCGATGAGCACGGCATTCTGCTGATTGCCGATGAGGTTCAGAGCGGATTTGCCCGCACCGGCAAGCTGTTTGCCATGGAGCACTACAGCGTGCAGCCCGATCTCATCACCATGGCGAAAAGTCTGGCGGGCGGTATGCCGCTGTCGGCGGTGAGCGGTCGTGCTGACATCATGGATGCGCCCGGTCCGGGCGGGCTGGGCGGTACTTACGCCGGCAATCCGCTATCGATTGCCGCCGCGC
>NZ_VOQX01000127.1:0-10171 GCF_016643525.1 Pantoea sp. Morm
CACGCTCAGCTTCTTTCGGGCCGGTCAGCACCATGCCTTCGCCGCGCGCATTCACTTTGTCACGGGTCATGTAGTACAGACCCAGTACAACGTCCTGAGAAGGAACGATGATTGGCTCGCCGTTCGCAGGTGACAGGATGTTGTTGGTCGACATCATCAACGCACGTGCTTCCAGCTGGGCTTCCAGCGTCAGCGGTACGTGAACTGCCATCTGGTCACCATCGAAGTCGGCGTTATATGCCGCACAAACCAGCGGGTGCAGCTGGATTGCTTTACCTTCGATCAGAACAGGTTCGAATGCCTGGATACCCAAACGGTGCAGGGTTGGTGCACGGTTCAGCAGTACTGGGTGTTCGCGGATCACTTCGTCCAGGATATCCCAGACTACAGCTTCTTCACGCTCAACCATCTTCTTAGCAGCTTTGATGGTGGTCGCGAGGCCACGCAGTTCCAGCTTGCCGTAGATGAACGGTTTGAACAGCTCCAGTGCCATTTTCTTCGGCAGGCCGCACTGATGCAGACGCAGGTATGGACCTACGGTGATAACAGAACGACCGGAGTAGTCAACACGTTTACCCAACAGGTTCTGACGGAAACGACCCTGCTTACCTTTGATCATGTCGGCCAAAGATTTCAGAGGACGTTTGTTAGAGCCAGTGATGGCACGACCGCGACGGCCGTTATCCAGCAAGGCATCTACCGCTTCCTGCAGCATACGTTTTTCGTTACGTACGATGATATCTGGCGCAGCCAGATCCAGCAGACGCTTCAGACGGTTGTTACGGTTGATCACGCGACGATACAGATCGTTCAGATCCGACGTAGCGAAACGACCGCCGTCCAGCGGTACCAGCGGACGCAGATCTGGCGGCAGCACCGGCAGAACGGTCAGGATCATCCACTCTGGCTTGTTGCCAGACTGCACGAACGCTTCCAGCAGCTTAATACGCTTGGTCAGCTTTTTACGTTTGGTCTCAGAGTTGGTTTCGTTCAGCTCTTCACGCAGCTGCTCGCACTCCTGCTCCAGATCCATATTTTTCAGCAGCGCCTGGATAGCTTCCGCACCCATCTTCGCGTCGAATTCGTCACCGAACTCTTCCAGCGCGTCAAGGTACTGCTCTTCGGTCAGAATCTGACGTTTTTCCAGGTTGGTCATGCCGCCTTCGACCACAACATAAGATTCGAAGTACAGCACGCGCTCGATGTCACGCAGCGGCATATCCAGCAGCAAACCGATGCGGGACGGCAGTGATTTCAGGAACCAGATGTGCGCGGTCGGCGAAGCCAGCTCGATGTGGCCCATACGCTCACGACGCACTTTGGTCTGCGTGACTTCAACGCCACACTTCTCACAGATCACGCCACGGTGTTTCAGACGCTTGTACTTACCGCACAGGCATTCGTAATCTTTTACCGGTCCGAAAATACGGGCACAGAAAAGACCGTCACGCTCCGGCTTGAAGGTACGGTAGTTAATGGTTTCCGGCTTTTTAACTTCACCGAAAGACCAGGAACGGATCATGTCTGGCGAGGCCAGCGCAATTTTGATCGCATCAAACTCTTCGGTTTTAGTTTGCGCTTTCAGAAACTTAAGTAAGTCTTTCACGGATTAGCTCCCGTCGGAGTGGAACTCTCAGGGACGCGCCAGGCGCGTCCCATAACCAGTACTTGCGAGTGCTTACTCGTCTTCCAGCTCGATGTTGATACCCAGCGAGCGAATCTCTTTCAACAGTACGTTGAAGGATTCCGGCATGCCCGGTTCCATCTGATGGTTGCCGTCAACGATGTTTTTATACATCTTGGTACGGCCGTTGACGTCATCAGACTTAACGGTAAGCATTTCCTGCAGGGTATACGCGGCACCGTATGCTTCCAGTGCCCACACTTCCATCTCACCGAAGCGCTGACCACCGAACTGCGCCTTACCACCCAGCGGCTGCTGCGTAACCAGGCTGTAAGAGCCGGTAGAACGGGCGTGCATCTTGTCGTCGACCAGGTGGTTCAGTTTCAGCATGTACATGTAACCTACGGTTACCTGACGCTCAAACTGCTCACCGGTACGGCCGTCGAACAGGGTGATCTGACCGGAAGAAGGCAGACCGCCGAGCTGCAGCAGCTCTTTGATTTCGCTCTCTTTCGCACCGTCGAACACTGGCGTCGCGATTGGCATACCTTTTTTCAGGTTCTCTGCCAGACGCAGCACTTCGTCGTCCGAGAAGGTGTTCAGGTCAACTTTCTGACGCACATCGGTGCCCAGATCGTAAGCACGCTGGATAAACTCACGCAGTTTGGCGACTTCTTCCTGCTTCTTCAGCATCGCATTGATCTTCTCACCAATGCCTTTCGCCGCCATACCCAAGTGGGTTTCCAGAATCTGACCGATGTTCATACGCGATGGTACGCCCAGCGGGTTCAGTACGATGTCGACCGGCGTACCGTTCTCATCGTATGGCATGTCTTCGATTGGGTTGATCTTCGAGATAACACCTTTGTTACCGTGACGACCCGCCATTTTGTCACCAGGCTGAATCTGACGCTTAACGGCCAGATACACCTTGACGATTTTCAGCACGCCCGGTGCCAGATCGTCGCCCTGGGTGATCTTGCGACGCTTCGCTTCGAGTTTCTTCTCAAACTCGTGCTTCAGCTCGTCATACTGCTCAGCCAGCTGCTCCAGCGCGTTCTGCTTCTCTTCGTCGGTCAGACCGAGTTCCAGCCAGCGCTCACGTGGCAGCTTGTCCAGTTTCTCCGCTTCTACGCCACCTGAAATCAGGACGGCCTGGATACGGCTGAACAGGCCCGCTTCGAGGATCTGCAGTTCTTCAGACAGGTCTTTTTTCGCCTGCTTCAGCTGCATCTCTTCGATTTCCAGCGCGCGCTTGTCTTTTTCTACGCCATCGCGGGTGAAGACCTGTACGTCGATAACCGTACCGGAAACGCCGTTTGGCACGCGCAGTGACGAGTCTTTCACGTCAGAGGCTTTTTCACCGAAGATCGCACGCAGCAGTTTCTCTTCTGGCGTCAGCTGGGTTTCACCTTTCGGCGTCACCTTGCCTACCAGAATGTCGCCACCGGTCACTTCCGCACCGATATACACGATGCCGGATTCATCCAGTTTGGAGAGCGCAGCTTCACCCACGTTCGGGATGTCAGCGGTGATCTCTTCCGGCCCCAGTTTGGTGTCACGCGACACGCAAGCCAGTTCCTGAATGTGGATGGTGGTGAAACGGTCTTCCTGTACTACACGCTCAGAAACGAGGATGGAGTCTTCGAAGTTGTAACCGTTCCATGGCATGAACGCCACGCGCATGTTCTGACCCAGCGCCAGCTCACCGAGGTCGGTAGACGGGCCGTCAGCCAGCACGTCGCCACGCTCGATAGGTTCACCCAGAGAAACACACGGCATCTGGTTGATGCAGGTGTTCTGGTTAGAACGGGTGTACTTGGTCAGGTTGTAGATGTCGATACCTGCTTCGCCCGGATACATCTCGTCTTCGTTAACTTTGATAACGATACGTGACGCATCGACGTACTGCACGGTACCACCACGTTTCGCGACAGCAGTTACACCGGAGTCGACCGCAACAGCACGTTCCATACCGGTACCAACCAGCGGCTTGTCAGCACGCAGGGTAGGTACAGCCTGACGTTGCATGTTCGCACCCATCAGGGCGCGGTTAGCATCATCGTGCTCCAGGAACGGGATCAGTGACGCACCGACAGAAACCACCTGCTGGGTGGAAACGTCCATGTAGTCAACCTGATCGCGGCTGAACAGGCTCGATTCACCTTTGCTACGGCAGGTGACGAGATCGTCAACAAAGCTGCCGTCATCGGCGAGGTTGGTGTTCGCCTGAGCGATAACGTAGTTACCCTCTTCGATAGCAGAGAGGTAATGAATTTCATCACTCACTTTACCGTCAACCACGCGGCGGTACGGCGTTTCGAGGAAGCCGTATTCGTTAGTCTGCGCGTAAACAGAGAGTGAGTTGATCAGACCGATGTTCGGACCTTCCGGGGTTTCGATTGGACATACGCGACCGTAGTGAGTCGGGTGTACGTCACGCACTTCGAAGCCGGCGCGTTCACGGGTCAGACCGCCTGGGCCCAGAGCAGAGATACGACGTTTGTGCGTAATCTCAGACAGCGGGTTGTTCTGGTCCATAAACTGGGACAGCTGGCTGGAACCAAAGAACTCTTTCACCGCGGCCGAAATTGGCTTGGCGTTGATCATGTCCTGTGGCATCAGCGTGTCGAGGTCGCCCAGAGACAGACGCTCTTTCACAGCGCGCTCTACACGCACCAGGCCAACGCGGAACTGGTTTTCCGCCATTTCGCCGACCGAACGGATACGACGGTTGCCGAGGTGGTCGATATCATCCACTTCGCCAATACCGTTACGGATACCGATGAGCTTCTTCATCACTTCGATGATGTCGTCTTTGCTCAGGATACCGGAACCTTCGATCTCGTCACGCAGCAGAGAACGGTTGAACTTCATGCGGCCAACGGCCGACAGATCGTAACGATCTTCAGAGAAGAACAGGTTCTCGAACAGGTTTTCTGCGGCTTCACGCGTTGGCGGCTCGCCAGGACGCATCATGCGGTAAATCTCAACCAGCGCGCTCAGGCGGTCGTTGGTTGGGTCAACGCGCAGCGTCTCAGAAATGTACGGGCCGTGATCCAGGTCGTTGGTGAACAGGGTTTCGATGCGCTTGTGACCGGACTGGCTCAGTTTCGCCAGCAGATCCAGTGACAGCTCCATGTTCGCCGGCACGATCAGCTCACCGGTGTTCAGATCGATGTAATCTTTCGCGACCACTTTGCCCGCGATGTACTCGACCGGCACTTCGATGTGCTGAATGTTGTCTTTTTCCAGCTGACGGATGTGGCGCGCAGTAATGCGACGACCTTTCTCAACGTAGACCGTGCCGTTGGCTTCGATATCGAAGGAGGCGGTTTCACCACGCAGGCGCTCAGGCACCAGTTCCATCTGCAGCTTGTTGTCGCGGATTTCAAACACCACTTTTTCGAAGAACAGATCAAGAATCTGCTCAGTGGTGTAATCCAGCGCGCGCAGGATGATACTGGCCGGCAGCTTACGACGACGGTCAATACGGACGAACAGGTTGTCTTTCGGGTCAAACTCGAAGTCGAGCCATGAACCGCGGTAAGGGATGATACGTGCGTTATACAGCACTTTACCGGAAGAGTGCGTTTTACCCTTATCGCTGTCAAAGAATACGCCAGGACTACGATGCAGCTGAGAAACGATAACACGCTCAGTACCGTTGATGACAAAGGTACCGTTGTCGGTCATGAGCGGAATTTCGCCCATGTACACTTCTTGTTCTTTGATGTCTTTGACGGTGCCTTCCGGCGCTTCGCGCTCGTAGATCACCAGACGCAGTTTAACGCGCAGCGGTGCGGAATACGTCACGCCACGGATCTGACATTCTGTCACGTCAAACACCGGCTCACCCAGACGGTAGCTGACATACTGCAACTCAGAGTTGCCGCTGTAGCTCGCGATTGGGAACACGGAACGGAAGGCTGCTTCCAGACCGTACTGGCCTTCTGGATCTTGCTCGATAAACTTCTGGAACGAGTCAAGCTGGATAGAAAGGAGATAAGGCACATCCAGTACTTGTGGACGTTTACCAAAATCCTTACGAATACGTTTTTTCTCGGTATAGGAGTAAACCATAGGGTTCCTCAGCTAGCTGACAAGTCGACCCACGCTGTCCGTCCTGAAGGGACAGTTCATGCAACACTATTTTGTTTTTCATGCGATGCGCGGCACCCCATGCAATACATCTTTCTATCACTCTTAAATCATTTCATCGCCGTTGCGCAGGCAGGGAACCTTCACAGGAAAGCGGTATATTAAGTCGTCGATAGAAAAAGATATTGAAGAGGAACAATGGACAAACAGTGCGAAACGCCATCATTCCCCTGTAGCGCAAAAAGGCTGGTGACCAAAAAGTCACCAGCCATCAGTCTGTTTACGCAGACTGCAACCCGAGGGTTGTCTTACTTAACTTCAACTTCAGCGCCAGCTTCTTTCAGAGCAGCTTCAAGTGCAGCTGCGTCGTCTTTGCTGATGCCTTCTTTGATTGCAGCTGGAGCAGCTTCAACCAGGTCTTTAGCTTCTTTCAGGCCCAGACCAGTTGCGCCACGAACGGCTTTGATTACAGCAACTTTGTTCGCGCCAGCAGCTTTCAGGATAACGTCGAATTCAGTTTTCTCTTCAACAGCTTCAGCCGGGCCAGCAGCAACAGCGACAGCAGCAGCAGCAGAAACGCCGAATTTTTCTTCCATAGCAGAAACCAGCTCAACTACTTCCATTACGGACATAGCTGCAACGGCTTCCAGGATTTGATCTTTAGTGATAGACATGACAATTGTTCCTAAGAATCAGTAAAAGTTTATACGTTAGCAAGTACGAAGAAAAAGAATCTGGCCTTAAGCCGCTTCTTTCGCGTCGCGAACAGCAGCCAGAGTGCGGACCAGCTTGCCAGCAGCAGCTTCTTTCATGGTCGACATCAGACGTGCCAGTGCTTCTTCGTAAGTCGGCAGCGTTGCCAGACGGTCAATTTGTGCCGCCGGGATCAGCTCACCTTCAAAGGCTGCAGCTTTGACCTCAAAGTTTGCATTCGCTTTCGCGAACTCTTTGAACAGACGAGCAGCAGCGCCCGGGTGTTCCATAGAGTATGCAATCAGGGTCGGACCAACAAACGTGTCTTTCAGGCACTCGAATGGAGTACCTTCAACGACGCGGCGCAGCAGGGTGTTACGAACAACACGCATGTAGACGCCAGCTTCACGACCTGCTTTACGCAGTTCAGTCATTTTATCAACGGTAACGCCACGGGAATCCGCAACAACCGCTGAAAGCGCGCCTTTGGCTACTTCGCTAACTTCAGCAACAATTGCTTGTTTGCCTTGAAGATTTAATGCCATTAGCTTTGCTCCTGGATTTGACCGGGAAAATTTCCCGGAACTCACTTCACTTACACACCCGAAGGCCGTAAGCGCGTTACACGGTGAGCAGAATCCAGTGAAGAAAAAATTCTTTTTGGTTCTGTCACCGTCTACGCAGGATATTAAGCATCACTTCCGAAGAGGTTCTGCTCCTGCGGTCTTGGACGGAGGCCAGGATCAGGCCTGGCTCCAACCTTAGTCGCTGAATGACAAGGTGTTTAGACCTGTGCACTCCGCGACTATGAATTTGGGTTCTGAATTGATGGATCAACCAGAACAACGGGCGTAAGATTCTAGATGAATTTTTCGCCCGTTACAAGCAGCAATTAGTTTGCTGCTGCGTTCAGACCAGCCTGGTCAACGGCAACGCCGGCGCCCATGGTGGTAGAGATGCTGACTTTCTTGATGTACACGCCTTTCGCCTGAGCAGGTTTAGCTTTTTTCAGCGCAACCAGCAGAGATTCCAGGTTTTCTTTCAGTTTGTCAGCATCGAAGTCCACTTTACCAATGGTGGTGTGGATGATGCCGTTTTTGTCGTTACGGTAACGAACCTGACCCGCTTTAGCGTTTTTCACAGCTTCAGCAACGTTAGGAGTTACGGTACCAACTTTCGGGTTTGGCATCAGACCACGTGGGCCCAGAACCTGGCCCAGCTGGCCAACAACGCGCATTGCATCCGGAGAAGCAATAACAACGTCAAAGTTCATTTCGCCTTTCTTGATCTGATCAGCCAGGTCTTCCATACCTACCAGCTCAGCGCCAGCTGCTTTAGCAGCTTCAGCGTTTGCGCCCTGGGTAAAGACGGCAACACGTACTGAACGACCAGTACCGTGTGGCAGAACGGTCGCGCCGCGCACGTTCTGGTCAGATTTACGTGCATCGATGCCGAGGTTAACAGCAACGTCCACGCTCTCTACGAATTTAGCGGTAGCCAGTTCTTTCAGCAGAGCAACAGCTTCGTTGATGTCATACTGTTTAGTCGCATCAACTTTGTCACGGATCACGCGCATGCGCTTGGTCAGCTTAGCCATTTCTTAGTCCTCCACTACCAGGCCCATGGAACGAGCAGTACCTTCGATAGAGCGAGTCATCGCTTCTACGTCAGCACCAGTCATGTCCGCAGCTTTGGTTTCTGCGATTTCACGTACCTGAGCACGAGTTACTTTACCGACTTTATCTTTGTTCGGCTTACCAGAACCAGACTTGATGCCTGCTGCTTTTTTCAGCAGAACGGCAGCCGGAGGCGTTTTGGTAACGAAGGTGAAAGAACGGTCGCTGTATACGGTGATAACTACTGGAGTCGGCAGACCCTTTTCCAGTGATTCTGTTTTGGCGTTGAACGCTTTACAGAATTCCATGATGTTAACACCCTGCTGACCCAGAGCCGGACCAACTGGTGGGCTCGGGTTAGCCATACCAGCTGCAACCTGCAGCTTGACGTAGGCTTGTACTTTCTTGGCCATGATATTTCCTCTATTGGGTATAGCGCCTGGCGAACAGGCTCCCCGTGATAACGATTTACACGCTGTTGCCAGCGCATAAAAACAAAAGGCGCGAAATTATAGGTAAATTTCGCGCCTTCCGCAAGAGCTAAAAAGTGAACAAAAGGCTTAGCCTTTCTCCACCTGAGCAAAGTCGAGTTCAACCGGCGTTGCACGGCCGAAGATAGAAACAGAAACCTTCAGGCGGCTCTTCTCGTAATCCACTTCTTCGACCACACCGTTGAAGTCGGCAAACGGGCCGTCGTTGACACGCACCATCTCGCCTGGTTCGAACAGCGTTTTCGGACGCGGCTTATCACCCACCTGCTGCAGGCGGTTCATGATCGCATCCACTTCTTTATCACTGATCGGTGCCGGACGGTCAGAGGTACCACCAATGAAGCCCATTACACGCGGTACACTGCGCACTAAGTGCCAGCTGGCGTCATTCATCACCATCTGGACCAGTACGTAACCAGGGAAGAATTTGCGTTCGCTTTTGCGACGCTGGCCGCCACGGATTTCCACGACTTCTTCAGTCGGCACCATGACTTCGCCAAACAGTTCTTCCATGTTGTGCAGTTTGATATGCTCTTGCAGCGACTTGGCTACGCGGGCTTCAAAACCGGAAAACGCCTGAACGACGTACCAGCGTTTTTTTGGAGCTTCAGACATCTCAGAACCTCAGGCCAGTGATAAACGATACCAGACGGACCAGAATACCATCCAGCCCCCACAAAATCAGTGACATCACGGCAGTGACCGCGGCAACGATTAACGTGGTGTGCAATGTTTCCTGGCGAGTTGGCCAGATGACCTTACGCATTTCGGTTCTTGCTTCACGTGCAAAAGCCACGGTTGCTTTGCCTTTGGTGGTCAGCAACGCAATGCCGCCCGCCGCAGCGATCAACACCACGACAGCCAGCGCGCGTAAAGGCAGTGTCACATCGCGATACAGGTAGTTACCGACGATTGCTACCAGCAGCAATGCGATCACAACTACCCACTTTACCGCTTCCAGGCCGCGCCCGCTCCCTTGAGCTTCGGTATTCGCACTCATAAACCAACCTGCCACAATAATTCAGAAACTATTCTGCCCCGCAGAGCGAGGCATCCAAACCGAATGCGCTTTTGGGCATAACTCGGTATCCAGCGCCGTAATACAGAGCCTGTCTCAGCAATGATTATGATCGAAAATCACTGATGAGCCAGGTTCTGGTTAACAGCGTACAAAAAGGGCATCAAATGATGCCCTTTCCGTGTGCATTGCGTCAAATATTATCGCTATTACGCGATAACTTTAGCAACAACGCCCGCGCCAACGGTACGGCCGCCTTCGCGGATTGCGAAGCGCAGACCTTCGTCCATTGCGATTGGATGGATCAGGGTAACAACCATTTTGATGTTGTCGCCTGGCATTACCATCTCAACGCCTTCTGGCAGCTCTACTGAACCGGTTACGTCAGTGGTACGGAAGTAGAACTGTGGACGGTAGCCTTTGAAGAACGGAGTATGACGGCCGCCTTCGTCTTTAGACAGAACGTAAACTTCTGACTCGAACTGGGTGTGTGGCTTGATAGTGCCTGGCTTAGCCAGAACCTGACCACGCTGGATCTCTTCACGCTTGATACCGCGCAGCAGAACACCACAGTTCTCGCCTGCCTGACCCTGGTCCAGCAGTTTGCGGAACATTTCAACACCGGTAC
>NZ_VOQX01000128.1:0-10039 GCF_016643525.1 Pantoea sp. Morm
TGTTCATCAAAACCGGTTTACAGATCGCTTTTCCGGAGGAAAACAGCCGGGATTTTAGGATTCATCTTCAATGCCTGGCGCCCTTCCCAGTCGGATTCCGTGAGAACGCCGTAATTAATACCCGTCAGCGTAATGGCGTGCATCACGTGCTGGAGGCGGAATAAATCATTTTGCGCCAGCAAATCACTGCTGCTTGCCCGCCAGAGATATTCCAGCTTACCCGGCAGATCCGCCCGAAGCCCTTTCTCCCGGCCTTCTCTGAGCAGCCAGCGAATGTCATTCGCCAGTTCACGCCGGAACAGGCGTTTCTTCTCAGCGGTCGCCAGCCACCTGCATAAAAAGAGATTTTCCTGCGCAGCGGAACTGACGGCTCCGGCCTGACGTGCCATGTTCAGTGCGATAAGTCCGCACCAGGCAAGGTGATCGACGTAGAGGTTTGAGGTATCCATACTTTGATTAATTTTTCTTTGATATGCGGATTTAATTGCCGATCCTAACCCGCGCGGGCTTCAATTTCATCCCTGTTTATCAGGGAACCTCTTTGCCCTTCAGGAGGCGAGGGGACTGACGGAGTAATATCGTGGTGCACACACAGCTACGCTGTTTCAAACGAGAATTTCTGTACTGATTTATTTAACCCGTCATAATGCGGGTTTTTTACAGCATTCCCGCCGGCATTTTCTGGATGTAAATAATTCAGACCATCACGCCTCAGACGGCAGCTGTGTTCGGGCATAAAGGCAAGCTGTATTCAGGGCAGCGCATAAGGAAATCTGAGCATAAATACAGTGAGAGCTGTCTTGTGTTGCCTGCCGTACAGCTCATGGACAATCAGCTGCCTGCCACTCTGGATCCTGACTTCCAGGACTGTCGTGACGCTGGTTGCGGCATTGTTTTCAGCTGATGCGAAACGACGGCCTACCAGTGTAGCCAGCTCCGCCTCGTTTAACCTCAGTATCATGCACCTCTGTTCCCTAAAGATCCTCAATCTAAAGAGGGTAGCTGAAAAGCAGGCATGCGATGACATTTGCGCGCCTTTAATGAGAATGTCCGCCCTGACAGTTGCTGCTGCCGGTGTTCATGGTGCAGGCAATTATATTGACCTGGTCGCCCAGCTTTTCGGCGGCACGCATCACTTTCGCGCGATTTAATTCAGCTACAGATGCGCCGGGCGTGAAGGTCCTGGACACGGCCGAACGGGCAACCCCCGCCAGCCGCGCCACGTCTTCTGCCTTTACCCAGCTTTTACCTTTCTCAGTTATCCGTTCTCCACCCTGCTGATTGCCCGCACTGATTACAAAGGGAAAACTCACATCAGGGCTACAACTTTTTTTAGAGATGCTGGCGGTGCCTCCGGTCAGGCAGGCTGCATTACCGTTTTCTGACGGATGAGTCTGTTAAGTTTTTCAGTGGCCAGACTGATTTCGTTCTGCAGCTGAAGATGCTCCCCCCGGGCCGCGCTCAGGCGTCTCTCGAACAGCAACGTTTCTCCTGCCGTGATTTTCTGTTCTTCCAGCGAATGCAGAATAATTTCTGACTCCCGCAGGTAGCACTTCAGCATTTCGATGTGAACTTCCTGAGCACTCATTACGTTCTCTGCGAGTCTACGAGCCATAACCACCTCAAAATTTCCTTATTCCCCAGGCAGAAAGCGTAATCATAAAAATCATGACTCGCTACTGGCGCAGTGTACTTTTGATTGGTTATGGATCTAATTGCTGAGACACCATACATCTTCGCGAAACCTGACCCCGTTTCGGCGGTATGAGATATTTAAGTTAGCGGACTGAACAGCCGATAAGATTGATATCTCAATTGCCGATAGTGTCTCACTGTCCCCTCACTCCAGAAATAATCAGCAGTTTGATTTCTGCAGGTTTATCTACAACGCTAAGCATGGTTGCCATACCCGAAATGAAACGCTTTTATCTCTTAAATGATGAACTCCAGGAACGTCAGTGACTGATAAAAGGTATCTATCACGATCATTGTTGAGGTTAACCAGTATCGACAGTCTAAAACGGAGTTCAAAATAATGAGCAATGCGATCAAACCTGCCCTTTCCGCCGTCTGGTCCACCGACGCTTGTGACTTCTGTGTTACCAGTCAGGAAAGCCCTGAGGGTCTTCTCCCCGCACTGAAAGGCGTTACGCTGAGTGAATGGCTGGAATTCGCACAGGCTGATAATGACGCAACGATTGCGCAGCAACTCACTGCAGCGCTGGAAATGTTGACCCCTTTTAACATCGAAGTACCAATTAACTGCCTTGACGGGACCAGACGCCGGGTGATCCTGTCTGGTTTGCCGGGATACACGACCAGTAACTCTCTTGGCCATTTCAATGGATTTATCCTTGATATAACCGGTCAGCGTAAAGCCCTTGAGGATGCTCTACGCACGGCGACCGAATACCGATTGTTGATTGAAAACAGCACCGACCTAATCGCGCATTGTGACAGGGACGGCAGGTACGTATCGATTTCGCCTTCTTATAGTGAAATGATTGGATATTCAGTGGACGAGATAGTTGGCCAGCGCGTGGTGGATTTCCTCCATCCTGACGACCGCGTATCCGCCGGAGATGCGTTAATGCATCTATTTGAGGGTGGTGTGCTGCCGGACGTCGTAGAAGTTCGCAAAAGGCACCGGGATGGCCACTACATCACGCTCGGTACTAAGGCTTGTGGGGTAAGTGATCCCTCTACTGGCGATAATATCGGAGCCGTGCTTGTCTCACGCGATATCACGCATGACAAGGAAAAAATGAGAAGGCTTGAGAAGCTTGCTACCCGGGACACGTTGACCGGATTGCCTAACAGGGCCTGGGTTTACGATAAAGTCAGAGGGATGCTGTCTGAGGGAGAAGATCTCACTTTCACAACAGTTCTTTTTATCGATCTTAATGGATTCAAACCCGTTAACGATACCCTGGGGCATGCGGCAGGTGACGTTTTGCTACAGCAGGTGAGTGAGCGATTAAAACACTGCATGCGCTCTGGGGACTCAGTGGCGCGCCTGGGAGGTGATGAGTTCCTCATAGCCGCTAAATGCCTTAATCGCGAGGCGGCTTCAGCGATCGCACAGCGTCTTATTGACAGCCTCCGGGAGCCATTCGTTATTCATAAAATGGAAGTGCGTATCGGGGCATCCATAGGTATCAGCCTTGCAGGCTTCGGATCAGTATCCGTCGATCAGTTATTTGATCACGCTGACAAAGCGATGTATCAGGCGAAAGCGAAAAGAACGGGCTCTTATCAGTTTTATGGTGGCTGAATAAAGGCTACAAAGGAGAGTTGAAAAAAACCGGCACATTGAGTGCCGGTTAAAAATTCAAGTTTCCAAGAGATTGGGTTTCACCCGGCACTAACTATAGATTAATTCAGAAAAAAATCGCTATCTTAAATTTAAAGTGGCTCCGCACAGGGCAGTTTTCAGAATTCCCCTTTGAAGTGAAAATCTTTAGGATGAAATAGACGTACGGCACGAGGGCAGATTACTGGCCAGCCCTGTATCACGTACTTATGCCATGCAATAAAAAAACCGGCATGGCAGCCGGTTTCAGTATCAATTCCAGGGGTTTACCATTTATAGTGGTTAGAATCTTCCCAGTCTTTCAGCTCTTTTTCAGCCTGTTCCTTGCCGTAACCGTAACGTTCCTGGATACGACCTACCAGCTGGTCGCGTTTACCTTCCGCGACATCCATATCGTCGTCGGTGAGCTTGCCCTACTGTTCTTTCACTTTGCCTTTGAACTGCTTCCAGTTACCGCTGATGCGATCTTCGTTCATGTCGGTCTCCTTCGTTAATTCACGGGCTGCCGCCTGGCAATCCCAGTTCAGAACTTCATGCTAATAAGTATGGATCATGCAGGGTATTTTTCCTGCCACTTATCACATTCTCGGAATTTTCCTGAGATAAAATCAGCCAAGCCGCGTAAAGCTTGATACCCGTAGCATTGCCCTTATGGCTCTTCTTTAGTTGGCGACTTTCGCTCTATCCCTGCAATTTGTCTGCCCTGGCTTTTAGCTTCGTCATGCACCGCATGGATTTCAGTTACAAAACTATTTTCTTAAGTGCTGAAGGGGAAACGGTAAACTGACCAGGGGCCATGCGTTGCATCTGTACCCTTGTTGTTATCTGCCAGATACTCAATCTGAGGTGCGGGTACATAGATCCAGCCGTCTGAGATAACGAGAGCATCAGGCGTTATGAGCTTCTCATCCTTTATTAGCGTCTTGAGTGTGCCGTCAGGCTGAAGTTTATCGACAGAGCGTTTCTCCACATTGGAAAGATAAATATTCCCTGCCGCATCGATGGCCGAACCACCTATAGAAGGAATATCCGCTACTTTCTCAATTTGCCCCGCCAGTGTTTTATCACTTAACCGCTGATCTTTTAATGAAGCCGTAGGGATACGATAAAGCGGGCCGGCCGGGGGCGCATAGTAAAGCCATTGTCCGTCAGGGCTGACCTCGATAACGTCACTGTGCACGGTGGGGCGTTTTCCGCGGTTATCCTCAAGAATTCGGCCCTGGTAGCCTTTCTGAACGAGCCCATCAGGTTTACGCAGCAATGCATTTCCGGAGAGCCTTCTTATCGTTTTGCCTGTCTCAAGGTCGTGAATGATGACGCCGCCAAGCCCGGAATCAGTCACATACACGGAGTTACCCTTTATGCGCAGGTCGTTAGGCGCACCACCCGGCGGTAAAGCTATTTCATCAAACCGGATAACTGAAGCCGCTTCGCCTGTTGCGATGTCGAATGCGACAAGTTTTGCCGCACCCTTTGAAGGTTGCTCACCCTGAGGTGCACCCTGATCAACCGCCCACAGCCTGCCGTCACCGAAGTGATGGCAGGCATTTACGTTGACAAGGTTGTTGAGACCTTCATCACCCGGCGTCCATTTATTCCAGTGATTACCCGGGAAGGGGGCCAGGCCAGATTCGGTCACGCGCGCAAGCGCCGGAGACTTCTCATGCCCTTTAAAGCGGGGGAAGTTGAGGAACATGGTGCCACCGGCTGAGACAGCAAGGCCGTTGGCAAGCCAGGGTGAAGTGGCGGCAACCTGCAGTTGCGGATTAACCATCGACTCTGCCACAGCGAAGGCTGCCCGCGACAGGCACAATGTTGCGAGTCCGCCCGCAATAAATTCACGTCTTTGCATCGTCTGGCCTCCGGGTAAATGATTCAGACTTCCGGTATCCAGCGCTGCTGGGTGGCTTCAGCGTCATAGCGAATGCCTGAAGGCAGTGTAATGAGCTCGATGAGGACGCCAAAAGGTGTCATGCCGAACCACGTCTGATTGCCTGCCCCCTCCTCCTGAGCAAAGCAGTCGGAAGGGCCTTCAAGCATTTCTGCGCCATGCGCCCGCATTCTTTCCGCTGCCTGGTGAATGTCATCCACATACAGTGAGAAGTGGTTAATTCCCGGCAAGCCTGGATGAGCGGAGTGATCTTTCGCGGAAGGGTCTGTCTGAAATAACTCAACGTTGCACCCATTCTTCAGCCGCAGCATGGAGAGGCCGGTTAACCTGAGTTCCGCAGGGAAGCCATTGAGAGGAGCCATTTTCTTGCCCGGAATAAACTTTTCGGCATCAGCGGGCGGAACGATACGGTAGAGCACAGATGCATCCAGCGCGCCGATGAAGAAATGCTCGGCCTGCTTTAAATCAGAAACGGTAATGCCAATATGTTCAATTCCGCGGATCATCGGTTATATCCTTTTTAAAGTGATGTAAGAGGGCCAGCCGGGCTGTATCTGCAACGCTGGAACCCTACTCTCAGAAAAAACGGTTGAGGTTTAAGCGTGATCGGTCAGCGCCTGCGCCGCACAGATGAGAGCCAGGTGGCTCAACCCCTGTGGCATGTTGCCGCGCCACTCGCCGCTGCGGACATCAAACATTTCATTGAAGGTTTCGACGTTACCGCACTGGCAGAGCTTATCCAGAATCTCTTCCATCGCCTTTTCGGCTGACTGCGCTTCACCCATCGCTGCCAGCGCTTCGACCATCCAGAAAGAGCAGGCAATAAACGTGCTTTCTTCCTGCTCAACGCCGCTGTAACGGTATAGCATCGCGCTGCCGTGACCCAAGTCCTCCCGGATGGCACGATAGGTGGCACGCATGCGTTCCGGGTTAACCGTGTTGCCATAGTGGTGTACCAGTGCCAGAGCGGCATCGAGCTTACCGTCAGCGTGGGGATAGAAGAGGTAAGCCTGCTTTTCCTCTGACCAGCAGTGCTCCTCAATCCATTCACTGATTCGATCCCGCTCCCGCTCCCAGCGCTGAACCCAGGTGGGTTCGATATGTTTAGCTTTTGCCAGTGATACTGCGCTGTCGAGCGCCAGCCAACAGGCCATTTTGGAGTGGGTATAATGCTGTTCGTCCGGCAACTCCCAGATCCCGCTGTCTTTCTGACGCCACTGATCGGCACAGTAGTTCGCGAGCTCTCCCAGCATGCGTGAAGTTTCAAGATCCAGGATGTGGCCGGCACGGATGAAGAGTTCTGCCGTGGCCAGCATGTCGCCGTACATGCTGAGCTGAACCTGATCGCGTGCGTTGTTGCCGATACGAACAGGAAGAGAATGCTGATAACCGCGTAAGGAGGGGTAACTTTCTGCAGGCACCACGCCGCCTTCCAGCGTGTAACAGGCGCGCAGCCGGGTGCCGTGGCGTATGATGGTTTTCGATAACCATGAAAAAGCGGCTTTACAGTCTTCCAGCGCGCCCAGGAAAACGAACGATTTGATAATCAGGCAGGCGTCGCGCACCCATGCATAGCGATAATCATAATTCTTTTCTCCGCCAATGCCCTCGGGCAGTGAGGTGGTTGCCGCAGCGGCCAGTGCACCGGTTGGCGAATACCAGAGGAATTTGAGAGACAGCGCCGAGCGTCTGACGTGATCTGCATAACGGCCTGCGTAGCTTAGGCTGTGCGTCCAGTCGCGCCACGCCGTATGGCTGGTTTCAATACGGGCATCAACGGCTTGCAAATCAGGCACAGCCAGCGGCTCGCGCTCTGTCACCAGCAGGGCAACCAGCGAGTGACTATCAGGTCGGGTACGAAGCGTTGCGCGGATCACTCCATCGCCTCGCTCTGTTATCAGCCAGTCGTCAGACGTACGTAGCATAGCCATCAGTTCGGCAAGATGATAAACGTCACCCTGTTCAGTGTTATCCCGCCACGGAGAGCGGGTCTCGGCCACGGTGCCGAACCGTAATGTCAGGCTCAGTTCAACTTTGCCTTCGATCCCTTCAATACGTCTTGCCAGTTCGCTCCAGGGAAGACGACCGGCCAGCGTGCTGTTAATCGACTCAGTAATGAGTACGCTGCCATCCTGCGTAATAAACCGTGTTTCCAAGACGTTGCTGTCAGGGCGGTAGGCCCTTTCCGTACGGTAATCTGCAATGGGTTCAATCTGGAAAAAACCGCCGATTTCGGGGTCCAGCAGGCGGTCAAATAATGGCGGTGAATCAAGGTTTGGCGCACACCACCAGTCAATAGCCCCATCCGGGGCAATAAGTGCCACAGACCGACCTTCACCAATGGCCGCATAATCCCCAAGGCGGGCAAATCCATCCTCGCGCATCGGCGATCGTAGTACCTGATTATTCATTGCTTTTCCCTGCATGCTGAGACGACAACGTGGCCGCTTGCGGCCACGTTCTTCAAAAAATCCTGCTGATACTCAGACCGTGCCGGTGCCGCCATCGGAGCACCAGACCTGGCCGGAGGTAAAGCTGTTGGTGGTTTCAGCAAAGGTGACATAGAGAGGCGCAATTTCTGCTGGCTGGCCGGGGCGGCCCAGCGGGGCGGTGGCGCCAAACTGCTCAACTTTTTCCTGTGGCTGGCCGCCGCAGACCTGCAGTGGTGTCCAGTAAGGTCCTGGTGCGACAGCGTTAACGCGTATTTGCTGTTCGCCCAGCTGTTTCGCGAGGGCTTTGGTGAAAGCGGCTATCGAAGCTTTTGTCTGAGCGTAATCCAGTAAAATGGCGCTCGGATCGTAGGCCTGTACTGAGGTGGTATTAATGATGGATGAACCGGCAGGCATGTATTCCAGCGCCGCTTTGGTTATCCAGAACATCGCATAAACGTTGGTCTTAAATGTAGCGTCAAAATCTTCCGTAGAGAGCGTACGAATAGATTCATTAAACTGCTGCCGCCCGGCATTATTAACCAGAATATCGAGACCATTTAATTGGCTGGCAGCTTCGTTAACCAGTTTCTGACAAAATTCTTCAGAACGAATATCGCCTGGGATAGCAACAGCTTTTCGTCCTTCGGCTCCGATTAATTTTACGACTTCTGCAGCATCCTGCTCTTCATCCGGCAGGTAATTAATCGCGACATCGGCGCCTTCACGCGCATAAGCGATAGCAACGGCGCGGCCAATACCGGAATCTCCACCCGTAATCAGTGCCTTACGACCGGTAAGGCGTCCAGTGCCCCGGTAACTGGTTTCACCGTGGTCGGGCCGTGGCTCCATTTTACTCGCCAGGCCAGGAACAGGCTGATGTTGTTTTTTAAACGGCGGCTTCGGATATTCCTGTGTGATGAGAGTTTTATTAGTGAATGAGTTCATCTGTGTCTCCTTTTTGGTGATTAAATTAAGCCTGGCAAAGTTGTGATGTTTGTCACGTTAATAGACTCAAAAAAGTAAAAAAAGAAAATTAAGCGAAACGCAATATCTGGTGAATATCAGGCATGAAAGCTGGGATCGAAAGGTAATTACTTAAATTGGGAGGTATTGGAACAGGAACATTCAAAAAAAATCGTCCCGGCACTAACAGCGTTATTGATTAATATCCATTTGCTTAAGAGAACTAACAGACTGCCTGTGACGTTGATATGATAATTTCAGTAGGTGAAGGTTTATTGATTGAACTGTCTGGTTGGGCGTTTAACCGTAAAATGTCACCGATTTTAATCTCAGGGTACTTCTATCAGAAGCCAGCACCAATCATCATCGCGCCTGACTCAATAAACAATGGCCGCTATAAACTGGTCCGTTATACGGCACGCTATGAGCAGCACGCAGGCGAACAGGAAAATGTACATTCAGCTGCCAGTCTGCGCTGAAAACATCATACATACAGTCTGTGTTACTTATTCCCAGCCTGCCTGAACATCCCCCTGCCCGACCGCCCTTTAAGCAGCGGCCTTTCAGGCGCACTGAAGCCAGACGGTCGCAGACGAAAGAAAGAACCCGCGGCACCGCTAACAGCCACGAAGGACCCAGTAGTTACAGCATTCAACCCAAAGCCTTGAACGATTTACCGGCCCTCCGGGCCGGGCGGCGGGGGCTGATCAGTGGGGGCAACCGGGGTGCAGGTACGGCGCGGGTCCGAGGTGAGAGGGGCGCGATGGTTCAGACTGGCTGACTACAGTTATTTCTCTGACTGTTGTAACTAATTGCACTATCATGGGCCCGCGTCCGCGGGAGCTACCTTAAACCTCTGAGTGGCGCGGCCGCTGCAAGCGAGGGCTTTATTTATTCCCGCAGAATGCAGGCATGAACACCTTATTTATTTTTCTGACGGAAGTCATGACGCAGGGAATTAAAAGAAAATATGACGACGAACACAGACGACCGCGTAAATATGCCCGCGGTGAAATGCAGTACCGGAAACTGTGGCTGCCGGAAAATCTGCTGATGGAATTACGCGTGGCGGCGCGCGTCCGGCGATTTACCACCAACGACGAAATTATCAGCCGGTTAATAACGTCGATGCAGTTTTCACCCCGCCGTCACGTCATAAAAACGGATGAGGGACAGCGGCTGGTTGCGCTGGCCAGGAAGTTCTATGAGTTTATTCAGTCGCGTCTGGATATTATCCGGGTGGAGTTTCAGCAGAATGAAATGAGACAGGCAGAAAAGAAACCGTTCGCCCCCGGAAAAAACACGGCCTTCAGCAGCAGCTTTCCGGAGAATTTATGGCGTGACATGGAAATCAGTGCCCGCTTTAACCGCCGCAGCGTGAACATGGAAATACAGCAGCACCTGCTAGCCTCGCTGAATTATTTAACGGAGCAGCAGCTG
>NZ_VOQX01000129.1:0-10030 GCF_016643525.1 Pantoea sp. Morm
GCGTGTGCGCCTGGAGCCAGAACCTGAGCGAAGCACGCGCAGCGGCGTGCGGCGCAGAGAAGATGGCTTCGCTGCCGGCGCTGCTCAGGGCGAGCGATGTGGTATCGATTCATCTGGTGCTGAGTGAGCGCACCCGTCATCTGCTGGACGACGCGGCGCTGGCGCACATGAAGCCGGGCGCGCTACTGATTAACACCTCGCGCGCCGGGATTGTCGATCAGCAGGCGATGATCAGCGCGCTGCAGTCTGGTCAGCTGGCGGGCGCCGGGCTGGATGTCTTTGAACAGGAGCCGCTCCCTGCCGATCATCCCCTGCGTCAGCTGCCGAACGTGCTGGCGACGCCGCATCTGGGCTACGTCGCCGACACTAATTACCGCACCTACTTCAGCGAGGCGGTGGAAGATATTGCTGGCTGGCTGCACGGCGCGCCGCTGCGCTCGCTGCTTTAAGCCCCCAGCGCGTCGACAGCATCAGGGTTAGCTATGGCAGTACAGGCGCGGCAGCCCGGCATAATTAATCATCTGGTCGCCATTTGGCAGCTGGTACATCTGGTAATAATCGTTATTGCCCTCGCGCGCTGGCGAAAACACGATCTGCGCCGCCAGCGCGGGCGGTACGGTGTCGTCTGCCAGGATACGTACGTTGCGCGTGGTGCTGAGCATGAAATCGCCCTGGCGGCGCCAGGTGGTATCGGATACGCGATGCAGGCGATAGTGGCGATCGCGTACCGTGACAGTGCCGGTCAGCGTTGAGCTGCCGCTGCCGTCCGCCTTAAAGCGCGTGCGAATGGTGGCATCAATCGCGCCAGCCGGCGCGCCTTCATGATCAATACGATACGGTACTTCACACCACTCCGGTACCGGTTCTGCCGGCCGCAGCAGCAGCGCCAGCGCCCACGGCAGCACAAAGGCCAGCACCACTGCCGTGGTGATTATCGCTTTACGCATCGGGTATCTCCTGCGCTGACACCATCCATGAAATACATTCGTTGTCCTTCTGCGCGATCGGTTTGGCGCACAGGAAGGTGCTGGAAAAGAGTCGGGTGCGCACCGGGTTGATGTACACCATCGGCGGCGCTGAGCCATCCGGCAGGCGCGGCTGCCACTGCCGATAGCGCCGCAGCGCGTCCTGCACCACCCACGAATCGGCTTTCAGATGGCTGGGAATAAACACCTGACTGTTCTGGATGCGCAGCAGCGGCCGGAAATCCAGCGCATCGTGCTGCACCGGCGCAAACATCTGGCGTGCCAGCAGCGCCAGCGCGACATTCACCAGCAGCAGCGCAACGATTACCCAGCGCAGCACAGGCCGCTTTTTCTTGACGCTGGCCGGCGCGGGCGCAGGTTGCGGACTGACCACCGCTGCCGCTGGCGCCGCCACCGGCTCATCGCTCAGCGGCGCCACATCGACCTGATCGGCCAGCACGCAGCCAATCAGCGGCACCTGATGCACCAGCGGCCCCGGCGCGTGTGCCAGCTGCGCCTGCTGATTGATGGCGGCAATGGTGGCCGTCAGGCGTTCGGCGAACGGTGTGTCGCTGGGGACGCGCTGGAACAGCGCATGCAGGGTCTGGTTGCGCACCAGTTTGCCATCCGCGTCAATCACGCGCCGCAGAATGGCGGTTTGCAGCGGCGTCAGTGCCACGCGGTGCGCGGGCGACTGCACCGGAAAGAGGACCTGCTGGTCAACGTCAAAACAGAGACTTTTTGCAAATAAAACAAAGCGTGCCATGCGGCGCCCGATCTCCGGCAGAGAAACTGGCGCAAGTATAGATATTTTCGCTCGCCCGCGCATCTGCGCTGCGGCCTGCGTCGCGATTCAGACAATTTTTTTGCCGCGATTGCGGACCAAAACGGCCATAGTTTTAGCCAAAAAATAGCCAGTTATTGGCGGAAACATGACAAATATCACATTTAAACGGTATACTCTGTCGCGGGATGCAATAATTACCTGAGTAATAATTGCTTTGGCAGGCCAGGGAAAAAACCACTTTCACGGCTATGCTTTAATTTTCTCAACGCCGCGGACTGAATGCTCCACCGAGTCCGCAGCGTTGAGGACTTTTTGAATTCCAATACAGGGTAACCTCATGAAATTACGTAGGAAGCGTGTAAAACCTATTGGGCTGGATGACGTCACGATTATCGATGACGCTCGTTTACGTAAGGCCATTACCGCCGCGTCACTCGGTAACGCGATGGAATGGTTCGATTTCGGTGTTTATGGCTTTGTGGCCTACGCGCTGGGTAAAGTGTTCTTCCCGGACGCCTCGCCTGGCGTGCAGATGATTGCCGCGCTCGGAACCTTCTCGGTGCCGTTCCTGATCCGTCCGCTGGGCGGCCTGTTCTTCGGCATGCTGGGCGATAAATACGGTCGCCAGAAAATCCTGTCGATCACCATTGTCATCATGTCGATCAGTACCTTCTGTATCGGCCTGATTCCTTCTTACGCCTCGATTGGCATCTGGGCACCGATACTGCTGCTGCTGGCGAAAATGGCGCAGGGCTTCTCGGTAGGCGGGGAATATACCGGTGCGTCAATCTTCGTCGCCGAATATTCGCCAGACCGTAAGCGCGGCTTCATGGGAAGCTGGCTGGACTTCGGTTCGATTGCCGGCTTCGTGCTGGGCGCGGGCGTGGTGGTGCTGATCTCAACGGTGATTGGCGAGCAGAAATTCCTCGACTGGGGCTGGCGTATTCCGTTCTTCCTCGCGCTGCCGCTGGGCATTATCGGCCTGTATCTGCGTCACGCACTGGAAGAGACGCCAGCGTTCCAGCAGCATGTTGAGAAGCTGGAGCAAGGCGACCGCGAAGGTCTGCGCGACGGCCCGAAAGTGTCGTTTAAAGAGATTGCCAGCAAACACTGGAAAAGCCTGCTGGCCTGTATCGGTCTGGTGCTTGCCACCAACGTGACCTATTACATGCTGCTGACCTACATGCCGAGCTATCTGTCGCATAACCTGCACTACTCGGAAGATCACGGCGTGCTGATTATCATCGCCATCATGATGGGGATGCTGTTTGTGCAACCGGTGATGGGCATGCTGAGCGACCGCTTCGGCCGCCGTCCGTTCGTGATCGTCGGCAGTATCGCCCTGTTCTTCTGTGCGATTCCGGCCTTTATGCTGATCAACAGTAACGTACTGGGGCTGATTTTTGCCGGTCTGCTGCTGCTGGCGGTGATCCTCAACGCCTTCACCGGCGTGATGGCCTCATCACTGCCGGCGATGTTCCCGACGCACATTCGTTATAGTGCGCTGGCCAGCGCCTTCAACATCTCGATTCTGATTGCCGGCCTGACGCCAACCGTGACCGCCTGGGCGGTGGAAGCCAGCAACAATCTGTATATGCCGGCTTACTACCTGATGGTGGTGGCGGTGGTCGGTCTGGTGACCGGTCTGTACATGAAAGAGACCGCCAACAAACCGCTGCGCGGCGCGACACCGGCGGCATCGGACCTCGAAGAAGCGCGTGAGATCCTGCAGGAGCATCACGACAATATCGAGCAGAAGATTGAAGATATTGATGAAGAGATCGCCCGCCTTGAGGCGAAGCGCAAAAACCTGGTGCAGCAGCACCCGGACATCAACGAGTAATCTGTCCTTTCACTCCCGCCACCCGGCGGGAGTTTTGTTTCTGCGGTGGCCGGGTGCGTGAGAATGTGTGCTGCGGTGAGGCTTCCAGGTGCGCATGAATGCGCACCCTACGGGTAACGGCGGGTTGGGATGCTGCGGTTGCCGGGTGCGCTGTAGGGTCGGCATTGATGCCGACCGGCAACAACGCCCGGCAACGACGCCCGCACCGCACCGCACCGCACCGCACACAATCCTTCATGCTACCCGGCGAAAAGGGGTAAACTGTCGCCACTTTTTTCACCAGCATAAGTTAACCGAGCATGTCTGATTTCAATCTCATTCAGCGCCCAAGAAGACTGCGCAAAAGCGCGTCGATGCGCGAACTGTTCCAGGAATCCCACCTCAGCCTGAACGATCTGGCCCTGCCGATCTTCGTTGAAGAAGGCGTGGATGATTACGTGCCAATCAACGCCATGCCGGGCGTGATGCGCATTCCGGAAAAACGTCTGGCGTACGAAATCGAACGCATTGCCAAAGCCGGTATCCGTTCAGTCATGACCTTCGGTATCTCGCACCACACCGATGCCATCGGCAGCGATGCGTGGAACGAAAACGGCCTCGTGGCGCGCATGTCGCGCATCTGCAAAGACACGGTGCCGGAAATGATTGTCATGTCCGATACCTGCTTCTGTGAATACACCAGTCACGGCCACTGCGGCGTGCTGTGCGATCACGGCGTCGACAACGACCAGACGCTGATTAACCTCGGCAAACAGGCGGTGGTTGCTGCGCAGGCCGGTGCCGACTTCATCGCGCCGTCAGCAGCAATGGATGGCCAGGTGAAAGCGATTCGCCAGGCGCTGGACGCGGCCGGTTTTACCGATACCGCTATCATGTCCTACTCCACCAAATTCGCCTCGTCGTTCTACGGCCCGTTCCGTGAAGCAGCGGGCACCGCGCTGAAAGGCGACCGCAAAACTTATCAGATGAACCCGATGAACCGCCGTGAAGCGATTCGCGAGTCGCTGATTGATGAAGCGGAAGGTGCAGATTCGCTGATGGTCAAACCGGCAGGCGCTTACCTTGATATCCTGCGTGATATCCGCGAGCGCACCACGCTGCCGCTGGCGGCTTACCAGGTGAGCGGTGAGTACGCGATGATCAAATTTGCCGCTCAGGCGGGCGCCATCGATGAACGCAACGTAGTGCTGGAGAGCTTAGGTGCCATAAAACGTGCCGGTGCCGATCTCATTTTCAGCTATTTCGCCCTTGATCTTGCCGAGCAAAAAGTGCTCTGATCCTCTCGTTACGCTAAACAATCGCGCATTACCGCGGTTGTTTAGTGCTCTCTGCCCCTGCGCGGGCACGACATCCGGTTTGCTGTAACACATCCATCATTAACAAGAGTTACGCGATGAAAGCACCTGCACTGCCTGAGGACGAATCACAGCGTCTGACCCAGTTACGTGCGCTCAACATTCTGCATACCCCCACAGAAGAGCGTTTTGACCGTTTAACCCGCCTTGCCCGACGTCTGTTTGACGTTCCGGTCGCGATGGTCAGCCTGCTGGAGAATGACTATCAATGGTTTAAATCCAGCGACGGTTTTGATCGGCCAACCACCGCGCGTAACATCTCTTTTTGCGGCCACACCATCCTGCAGGATGAGGTGATGGTGGTTGAGGACGCGCTGGCCGACACGCGCTTCAGCGATAATCCGCTGGTTACCGATGCAGACAATCCGGTGCGTTTCTACGCGGGCTATCCGCTGCGCACGCCGTCCGGTGCCAAAGTCGGTACGCTGTGCATCATCGATAATCATGCGCGCCAGTTCAACGCGGAGGATCTGCACGCGCTGCGCGATCTGGCGGCCATGGCCGAAGCCGAGCTGGTAGCGTTTCAGACCGCGACGTCCGATGAGCTGACGCAAATCACCAACCGGCGCGGCTTTATGACGCTGGGTCAGATGGCGCTGAATGAGTGCCAGCTGAAACAGCTGCCCGCCAGCCTGACGTTTCTCGATCTCGACGGTTTTAAGGCCATCAACGACCGGCATGGCCACCGCGAGGGCGACCGCGCGCTGATGGACTTTGCCGATGCCATGAAGGTGAGTTTTCGCCATGCCGACATCTTTGCCCGGCTCGGCGGCGATGAGTTTGTGGTGCTGCTGAACGGCATTCGGCAGGACGAGGCGGAAGCGACGCTGGCGCGCTTCGCCCACTATCTGCATAAACAGATGCAGGATCTGGAGCGGCGTTACACGCTGCAGTTTTCGTCGGGCATTGTGGAATTTGATCCGCAGCAGCCGCAATCGCTGGAGCAGCTGCTGGAAAGCAGCGACGCACGCATGTACGCCGCCAAGTACCAGAAAAGGCAGCCGCGCAGATAGCCGCTCCTTAATGCGCCAGGTCGTCAATCAGCGTCTGATTAAACTTCGCTGGCGCTTCCATCTGCGGCGCGTGCCCCATGCCGGGGAACTCAATCAGCCGCGCGCCGGGAATCAGCTGTGCCACCTGTTTGCCCAGCACATTGTAATGGCCGAGCTGCGCTTTCACCGCCGGTGAAGCGATATCGCTGCCAATCGCCGTGGTATCGGCCGTGCCGATCATCAGGGTGGTCGGCACCTTCAGGTCTTTAAACTCGTAATAGACCGGCTGGGTGAAAATCATGTCGTAGATCAGCGCCGAGTTCCACGCCACTTTCTCATGCCCCGGTCCTTTATTCAGCCCGGCCAGCATTTGCACCCATTTGTCATATTCCGGCTTCCACTGGCCGCTGTAATAGGTGTGCTGCTCATATTTCTTAATGCCCGCCGCATCGAGCTTCAGCTCGCGCTGATACCACTGATCCACTGAGCGCCACGGCGCACCCTTCGCCTTCCAGTCCTCAAGGCCAATCGGATTGACCAGCACCAGCTTCTGCGTCTGCTGCGGATACATCAGTGCGTAACGCGTCGCCAGCATACCGCCGGTGGAGTGGCCAACGATCACCGCTTTCTCAACGCCGAGCTGCGCTAACAGCTGATGGGTGTTTTGCGCCAGCTGCTGGAAGCTGTACTGATAGCGGGCAGGTTTGGTGGAGGTGCAGAAACCAATCTGATCCGGCGCAATCACGCGATAGCCCTGCTGGCTCAGCGCGTTGATGGTGTCTTCCCAGGTGGCAGCGCAGAAGTTTTTACCGTGCATCAGCACCACTGTCTGACCATTGGCCTGCTGCGCTGGCTTCACGTCCATATAGCCCATGCTGAGCGACCGCTGCTGGGAGGAGAAGGTAAAATGCTGCAGCGGATGCGGATAGTGAAACCCCTCCAGCTGCTCGCCATACACGGCCTCAGCGGCCTGCGCGCTGAGCGTGCCGCACAGCATCGCTGACGCCAGCGCTACGCTCAGTAACGGTTTTAATCGAAAACGAAACGTCATGTGACCTCTTCTGTACAGGGGAAAACCCTCAGTCTGGCACGAAAACCGCCGGTGGATATTGATGCGCCGTGCCGCCGCCCGTCACACCTTTGACTGTTAAGCCGCGCAAAGCGATAACCCATTTGCGTTAATAATAACGGCCGTAATTACGGCAACTATTCAACATCATCACAACATGTCGGCGATTAATTTCACGATAAACAAGACCAGTCTTGATGACAATTAATAAAAAAGCCATTTCCTGATAAAACTTTACGTTACGCCAGTGCTTAAAAAGTTTAATTTAATTACACTGTGTCGAGTTATTGGAGGACCATAATGATGCAGCAAAAATACAACCAAGGGGTGATTGATTCGGTGACCGAATGGATTATGGCCAACCTGGATCAACGTTTGAGCATTGATGATATTGCACTGAAATCTGGCTATTCCAAATGGTATTTACAGAAACTGTTTGCCCGTTACCATAACGAAACGCTGGCGCGTTATATTCGCAAAAAGAAACTGATTTGTTGCGTGAATGAGCTGAAATTCAGCCGCACACCGATTATCAGCCTGGCGGTTAAATACCATTTCGAAAGTCAGCAATCCTTTACCCGCTCGTTTAAACAGGTGATGGGCTGCACGCCGCTATTCTGCCGCAAACGTCAGCTGAGCGATGCTGCCGAAGCCCTGTTGCGCAGCAGTGACGATCCCTGCGCGCTGTGTCGCAAAGTCGGGTTTAATCGCAGCGAGCAGGAAAAACAGGTTGTTAATCCGGTAAGCGAAAATAATGGGAAGTTTCCAGCGCGTATTAGCTGCGCGGTACGTTAATCACGTCTGATATTTCGGGAAAATATTTTAACCGCGTGAGTAGAAGCGGCGCGATTTATTACGCTGATGTTCAGGTGCACCGTGTCCACTCAGGCATTGCGCAATAAATTGCGCCGCTACGGTACGTGCAAAATGTCATTTCGGTGCCTGTCGACCGCACAGATTGTAGCGGCGCGATTTATCGCGCTGATGTTCCGCCGCACCGTGCCCATCCGGGCATTGCGCAATAAATTGCGCCGCTACGGTACGTGCGAAATATCATCTCGGTGCCTGTCGGCCGCACAGATTGTAGCGGCGCGATTTATCGCGCTGATGTTGAATTGCACCGTGTCCATTCAGGCATCGCGCAATAAATTGCGCCGTTACGGTACGTGCGAAATGTCATTTCGGTGCCTGTTGACCGCACAGATTGTAGCGGCGCGATTTATCGCGCTGATGTTGAGGTGCACCGTGTCCATTCAGGCATTGCGCAATAAATTGCGCCGCTACGGTACGTGCGAAATATCATTTCGGTGCCTGTTGACCGCACATATTGTAGCGGCGCGATTTATCGCGCTGATGTTCCGCCGCACCGTGCCTGTCCGGCCGGTGAAACCCTTTTATTCCTCAGCGCACCGGCTGGCCCGGCAGCAGCTTATCTGACATCAACTGGCGACAAACAAACGCGTCCTGCCGCGCCTGCTGCTGCTGTTGCGGCGACAAATCCTGCCATACCGTTTGCAGATGCTCCGCCAGCCCGGACTGGAAATGAATCTTCTGCAGCGCGTAATCCGAATTACCGCCTTCAATAATCTGCTGCATCGCCTGCGCGCTGTTATCGCGCCCGTCATGGGTCAGCGTACAAAAGGTCGCGATGTAATAAGCCTTGTCCTCATCACTGTAATGCGGCATCAGCCACCAGACCAGCGCACTGATAACCAGCAGCAGCGGCAGCAGGAATTTGATTTTTAACATGGATTTATTGACCAGCTGAAAAAGAAACCGCCGCGATCTTAACAGATTCGCCGCGCCATGCCGCACGCCATTTTCAGGCTTTTCTCCGGCAGATTGAGACGAGGCTTAACGGGGGATACACCGATGTGCTTATAAAGTAGCCCGCTCAATTTTCCTCGTCATTCAGGGAATGAACATCATGAAAAAAAGCCAGCTGGCGCTGCTGATTGGTACCTTGTGCCTTAGCGGTTCACCCTATGCCGGGATTATGCGCCATGACATTGACGTGCAGGAATACCGCGATTTTGCCGAAAACCGGGGCAAATATGCTATCGGTGCCACCGATATTCCCCTCTATCGCAAAGATGGCAGCTTTGACGGCTATGTACTGGACGTGCCGATGCCGGACTTCAGTATGGTCAGCGACGAGGGTTTCAGCTCATTTATCGCGCCATCTTTTGTCACAGGCGCCAAACATGTTCGATATGTTCTGTCGCTGAATTTAGGCAAAAAAGCCAAATTTTCGCCGACTTACCGTGGCATTAACTACAATAATGATACTACGCGAGACTTTCATTTACCGCGGGTTAATAAGGTGGTCGTCGAAAGCGCGCCTTCGCCTTACATCGGCGGTGAAGAATTATTAGCGAATCGCAGTCGCTATACCGTATTTGCCCGCCTGGGTGCGGGTTATCAGCAAATCGACGATCCAGAAAGCGGTAAATTGATACCTATCGATGGCGCCTACGTCTATAACACCGGTGGAACCTTTAAACCCGGCGCCATTACAACTTTCTATCATTACTACATAAAGTGGCGAACCTTCGCGCCAGATAATCCGGCATTTTCTCCGTTGAGCATTGGTACCCGTTCAGGTGATAGCGGTAGTCCGATATTTGCCTGGGACAGTATCGACAAGCGCTGTAAAACTGCAGGCCAGCTGGATCGATAGCGATCGCAACCACAACGGCGCACAGGTGAGCTACGATAATCCGCTGCAGTGGCAGCTCTCCGGCGGCGTAAAATACGACTTCCGCCTCAACGAGAAGCTGAAGCTGGGCGCGGAAACGCGCTACGTGCAGCGCATCAGCCAGCGCGATCGGGTGGCGATTGGTGACGGCCAGCAGGCGGCGCACTTCGCCACCGGACGCGGCGGCAACAGCCTGCAGTACAGCGGTTACGCCGGCTGGCAGGTGCTGGACAATCTGGAGCTTAACACCCAGCTTCAGGGCCAGCAGCGCCTGACGCAGGAAGGCATCAGCGACTGGAATCTGCAGGCCGGTGTGAAAAT
>NZ_VOQX01000013.1:0-79754 GCF_016643525.1 Pantoea sp. Morm
CGAGTGCGGTAAAACCTGAGCGGGTCCAGTCACCATAGAAGTGTGAGTAAACAAACAGTTCACACGACGGCATAGAGTTCCTCCTTAGTTATCAGCAGGTGAATAAGTCAGCCGATAATAGTGGCGGTGTGCGGCTTTTTCCAGCGATTTGTATCAACGTTGGTATAGTATGGCGTCAGAGTCTGATTGATGTCACAGGAGATTGAATATGTTGATTTATGACGTTTTTGGCCGGCACATAGGCGTTCTGCGCAAGGAGGATGGCTGGCAGGTATTTCGCGCCGACGTGACAGAAAGGAAATTTTCGCGAATGTTCGATATCGCTATTCCAGATGATATGCCAGAAGACGAAATTGCAGGCTGGCTGGGTGATATCTTTCATGAAGCTGCAACTGAGCATCATCTTGATGTGAAACGCATCGAATGAAAACCTGATTGTGTTGGGTTGTTTGCCTTTGGCATAAAGCGGACGGTGCACAAGTCCATGTCCGCTTTGAGCAAAAGCGGACATTGACCAGTCAGTTAATTCCCGTCGGGTTTGAAATGCGTATCCGCCAGCCCTTATCCGCCCCTTGTTCCATCACCTGTGTGGCGACGCCGCAATCATCTCTTTGAGTGCCGTCTTCTAATGTCGTAGTCAGCGACCATTTAATGATGGCAAGAATAAGGTCACCTGAAGGGATAAGAGTATGGATCTGGTTTCTGATAATTGGCCTTGATGCTATCAACGTGGTAAAAGCCATACGCAATGCATAAGGATCAGTTTCGATGACAACATTGCTGGGCATTCTCATCGAGGCACGGTTACTGAAAACAGACATCAATGCGTCAATATTTCCGGCATTAAATGCTTCATCAAATGCAGCAATGGTTTCAGCTGGCGATCGATGGACAGTATCGCTCCTCTCAACCGAAGCTGCGAAATTGGAAATGTATCCTGCAATTTCTTGAGGTGATTCCAGCGGCGAAAGATGTCCTGTGCCATGAACAATCATCATTGCTGCGTGAGGAATGCGAGGCAGCAGCTCTCTTTGCAACGTTTCCGGGGTATCGACCCGGTCCAGCTCTCCTGATATGACTCTTACGGGAACATTAATGGAGGCAACTGCACTTGTAATGTCTTCGCGCATGGCGATGTCGGGCCAGGCAGCCTTCGCTTCAGTTCCGGCGCTCAGACTGTCTTCAATGACCTGCTCACGGAGCGCCGGGCTAAGCGGCCTCGACGTCAGAACATTGTCGATAACAAACTCGACTGATTCACGGCTGCTATATGCACTGGTAAGCCTGTCGCGATCTTCTTTAGAAAGCATCATGGGCGAAGGAGGAGAGGGTGCAATCAGCATTAGCCCTTCAAGGCCTTGAGGCCGACGGGATGCCATCAATTGGGCAACTTTTCCTCCCATTGAGTGGCCAATCAGGATATATCGCTTTAGCTTGAGCGCGGCAATGACGCCTTCAGCATCACTTGCAAGGTCCGCAATCCGGTATCCGGACTTCGGCGCATCTGATAATCCCCAGCCACGGTGATCGATAGCTACCGTGCGATAGTGATCAGGTAACTGTGATATCACGCTCTGCCACGTTCGGGATGATCCGCCATAGTAATGCAGGAACACCAGTGCAAGCTCACCGCGACCATGTTGCTGTACATTAATACCTGTATTGTTCACTGTAATTTTCATTATTTCATTCTCCTCATGGTTTAAAATAATGTTAATTACAGTTCTTATAAATGATAATTGGCTGAATAGTGTTTACAGTCGATAACCATATTATCGAATGGTGTGCGTAATGGACAAGTTTACCAGTATGCGAATTTTTATTGCGGCAGTTGAGGAAGGCAGTTTTGCTGCGGCCGCAAGACGTTTTAAACTTTCATCAGCCATGGCAGGAAAACATGTCAGTGCTTTAGAATCCGATTTACACGTGCGGCTTATTCAGCGCTCTACACGCCGACTGAGCCTTACGGATGTTGGTCAGCGATATTATGACCGCTGCAAAGTGATTATCGAGGCTCTGGATGACGCAGACAGGGAAGCCAGTGACATTCAGGCCACTCCCCGGGGATTGTTACGCATCGCCGCCCCTCTTGCCTTCGGCGAAATGCATCTGGGGAAGATTGTGTCACGCTACCTTGAGCAATTTCCGGAAGTCAGTGCAGGTGTTGTCCTTGAGGATAAGTATATTGATTTGCTTGAGGAACGGATAGATGTAGCCATACGCATAGGACATCTGGACGATCCGACGCTTGTCACCCGACGTCTGGCACCCTGTAAAATGGTTTTATGCGCATCAACAGACTTTCCGAAAAAATACGGCATGCCTGAAACGCCAGATGATCTCTCGCGTATGCCGCGCATGGCTTTCAGCCAGGCAATTTCTGCCGGAGACTGGACAATCTATGACACAGATAACAGGCCACACACTATTGAAAGCCGTTGCCGGCTCACATCAAACAATATCCATTTGTTAATGGAAGCGGCCTTGGGCGGTACAGGGATTGTATATGGCCCCTGTTTTGTTTTTCGAGAGCACATAAGGCAGGGCCAACTGATTGAGCTGCTGCCAGATTACCGGACATCAGAGCTTACCATTCAGGCAGTGTACCCGAGTGCGATGCGCATTCCATTTAAGGTTCGCACTTTCGTTGATTTTATTGCTGATGCTTTGAAAGCGAAGCCGCTTTAAGAGTGCGGGTACTTGAACAAACATAGAATGATGCCCGCTTTTAGCACAACGCGAACGTTATTGTTCCAACATTACGTCTTTACCTTGGCTTTACAAAGCTTATTCTACCTTCAAAATAGCAACTGCCATGCGTCTGTTCAGTCAATGGCGCAGGAAAGCTATCAGACCTGAGCTGGTAGCAGTGGACAAAGCCCCCCTGTTAAGTCGGGTGATAAAATGAAGGTGGCTGGCCGGTAATCCGACGGAACATCGTCGCGAAGGATGAACCATTGTCATAGCCGAGCGACAACGCGACTTCGTTTACCGGTGTTCCCGTTAGCAGCATTGCCAGCGCGCTGACCACACAGGCTCGCTGACGCCAGGCTGAAAACGACATGCCGGTTTGCTGCTGAAAATGGCGACGAAATGTGCTGCCGCTCATAAACAGCGCGCTGGCCCAGCGTTCTGCCGGATCGTGAATGGCTGGCGCAAGTAAAAAAGCCTGACATAGCCTCAACAGCGCGGGCTGCTGCGGCAAAGGGATCTCGAGCGCGCACACTGGCATTGCCGCCACTTCAAGCAGCATTAAATCTATCAGCGCCCGATCGCGTACGCTGTCATAGCACGGCGGCAAATCCACCGCCTCCAGTAGTAGCTGCCGCAACAGCGGCGATACGGCAATCACTTCGCAGCGGCTGATGTTACGCAATCTGGACGCGCATGCGGGTTCGATATACAGGCTACGCGTCGTTACGCCTGTAAACTTGACGGCATGCAGGATTTCGGGGGGGATCCATACCGCATGCTGGGGCGGCACCACCCATTCCCCGTCACGGGTTGAAACGTGCATCAGGCCGGTTGCGCCATACAGAAGCTGCGCACGGCGGTGCTGATGTTGCGGCAGGAAAAATCCCTGCGCATAGTCGTTGCCGAGCGCTACAACATCGCGATTCAGCCGATCGAAGCCGTCAATTTTCTCGTTTCGCATATCCGTCCCCATCTGACCAGTTTGCAAGGGTAATTGAGCGCTGCGCAAATGGGAAGCGGGCCGCTGGCGCGATATGCTGCTGCCTCACTTGTAAACGGGACACCTCCTTGAACGAATTGCTGATAATAGTACTTGCCGGCTTTACTACCGGCATAACCACGGTCCTTTTTGGCTTCGGCGGCGGCTTTGTTGTCGTGCCATTTATTTATCAGTTGCTGATGCGGCAGCCGCTGCTGGCAGGAAATGCGATGCATATTGCCGTGGCCACCTCGACAGCGGTGATGATTTTCAACGCAGGCTGGGTTAGTTACCAAAACTGGCAAGCGGGCAGGCTTTCTTCAACCGTCTTGTTTCCGCTGCTGTGGTTTATCGCCACAGGCGCGGTAGTCGGTTCGTGGTTAGCGGGAATGATGAGCGAGGCGCTGATTCGCGCGCTTTTTATCCTTTATATGCTGTCGACGATTGGGGATTGTCTGTTACGCAAAGGCTTCTTCAGCGGCAGCGCGCCGCGTCGTTTATCACTTTTGACGGTTGCCGGTGGCGGTATGCTAATCGGCATGATTGCTGCACTGCTGGGCGTTGGCGGCAGCGTAATGACGGTGCCACTGTTACGACGACACGGCCATGCAATGCGCGCGTGTATTAGTGCGGCCAACCCGCTTTCCCTGCCGGTAGCGCTGTGCGGTGCGATGACATATGCGATAAGCGGCTGGCATAAAATTCAGGCAGGCGGATTTTTGGGATTTATCAGCCTGAAAATATTGGGCTTGCTCCTGGTGACCGGCTGGGCGGGTATTGCTTTCAGCCGCCGGGCTATCCCCGCCGTCCCCGATGTCTGGCACGCGCGAATCTACGTGATGCTGCTGTGCATGGTTCTGGTAGTAATAGTGCTTTAGACAAACCTTGTTTTGCTGATTTGGCTGCTGTTACAGAAGCAATAATTGTATGAACATCCGTCACTGGCACAAAGCGGACGTTCACAGCACTTCCAGCTGTCCAGAGGCATTTGACACTGACAGGCAGTATGCAGCCAGTACATTGTGTGCCATGTATTGGAATGCGTAGGTTGAGCATACTTACCGGCGGCGGCGCATTAGAGAATAGGTTTGCTACTGGCCTTTGGCGGCGCCAGCCTGCTGCTGACGCTTAGAGAGTGACTTAAACCGTACATGACGGGGAAGTAACTGACACGCTGGCCCAAACATGCATTTACCCGGCAACAGGCTAGCGAATTAAGCGCCGGTTACCGTCGGCTGATGAATCTTCATCGAATCATGCTTGCCTGGATTGCACTCCTGAGTGGTACCAGGGAGATAAAATTTTCCGTCCGCATCAGGATCGGTGCCGCCGGGACATCCCGGCCTGCCGGCAGAGCCATCAGTATTACCTCCATCTGAACCGTTTCCACCGTCAGCGCCGGATTCTCCCGCATAGCCGCCATTTCCTCCCTGACCTCCGGCTCCTCCCTGTCCAGCGCTGACAGAGCATGCAAACAGTGCCAAAAAGCAGGCCAGAAAATACTTACTCATTGTTAGCCTCTCGATTCGTAACGGGCAGCTCAGGCTGCCGCGGCGGGTAATACTCACGAAGAGATACACTACCATCCGTTTTATCTCTGCTGACTTAACAGATCATCAACACCCGTTTTTCAATAAGAAACTAAGGCCGTCAATTTACGCAGTGCCTGCTGCTGACTTCACTCTGCTTATTGCGAGGGTAATCACTGACGCCCGCGCGGGAGTCACTGGCGCTGCACCTCTTATCGTGACTGGTTCACCCAAATCAGTTGATCGGTTGCGAAGCCCAGTCGCTGGGCATAGGCGAGATAGCGTTGTTTGACTTCAGCCGGAATGGTGGGCTGACGCGACAGAATCCACAGATACCCCCGGTTCGGCCCGGCGACCAGTGCATACTGATAATCTTCATCCAGCGCAATCACGTTATAACCGCCATAAAAAGGCCCGAAGAACGAGACCTTTAGCGCGGCGACGTCAGGTTTGCCGGTGAAGTAAGCTTTGCCTTCGCTCTCGCTCCACGCTTTTTTCTCCGGATCGTAACCGCGATTCAGCACGCTGATACCGCCGTCGCTGCGTTTGCTGTAGGTGGCGGTCACATGATCTTTACCGCGTTCGAAACGGTGATCGAGGCGGGCAATTTCATACCAGGTGCCGAGATAGCGATCGGCATTAAAGTGGGTGATGGGCTGCACCCCTTTAGGTGGCGTCGGGGATTTACAGGCGACCAGAGTAACAGACAGCGCCGTGATGGCGACTAACGGCCAGATTTTCATCGCAACTCCTTTATATCTCTCAAAATCCTGTCTGAAGTATAGATAAGGATAGCGAAACCGGCGCGGTTCAAAACCTTACGCCGCGCCGGTCTGTCGATTAACGGCGTTTCTCAACCTCATCTTCTGGCGGAATCACCGGCTCATCGATAGCGATTGATTTGCCGGATTTCAGCAGCTGAATATCCAGAATCACGTAGGTCATAGTGGTAATAAACAGCGAGATGACACTGCCAATCACGCCGCTGGTGGTAAAGGTGAAGTAGTTATACATCACCACCCAGGTGAGGCAGATAAACATCGCCAGCGCCACGGTAATCGCCGACTGCGAGTAATGCGTGGTGCGCGCCCCCATTTCATTAATCTGCAGACTCAGGTTGCAGCCGCTGTATTTTTCCAGCAGCACGATAGTGTGATCCCAGTTGTGCAGGCGGCGTGCGCTGCCGCGCGCGGCGAACAGAAACAGCAGCGACAGGAACAGACCAGAAAAGGCGATCAGGACCGGTACCGCTTCCAGCGCATAGGCAATGCTTTTATGGCTTGACGCTTGTGCGACCGCGCTCAAATCCAGCGTCAGCGAGCAGCCCAGTGCGCCATACAGGAACACAAACAGCAGCAGATAGAGCGCGTTGCGTTTCCAGTCGAGCTCTGCTTCATGATTTCTCTGTAACCGCGCATCCTGCAACGCCTGTTGCAGGCGCAGTTGTTCGTCAGACGGGGAATCGATACTGGCGATCTCCTCGCCCAGTAAGCGGTGAATAAAAGGCTGATCGGCCTGATCGAGGGTGATGCGCATAAATTTTCCGCTAGCAAAATATTCGTGGCGTCAGTGTAACGTAAAACGAAGCTAATCGGGCGTCCGGTGCAGCGGCTGCGCATTTTGCCGCCGTCAACACGCACCGGGTGAAGGGGGAGCACAGCAATCCTTCGCATCCACCGATTGGCGATATCTGATTATTCGGGTAACGTGGAATTTCATACTCATACGTCAAAATTATTCCCGTACCCTACGTAGCAGGAGAGGTCAGTTATGTCCGTCCATTCGCCGCTCATCGGCATCGTCAGCGATGATGTCAGCCATCCGCACAGTATGCACATGCTCAAAGAAGTCACGCGTCAGCTCAGTGCGCGTGATCGGCTGCCGGTGCTGCTGTGCGCCGCCACGCGCGAGGATTTTCAGGCCGCGCTGCGTAACGCGTCGTCGCTGCCGCTGGGTGGACTGCTGTTCCTGAGCTCGCCGTGTCGGGATGCGCAGGAGATGGTCGCGCACCTGCTGCCGTCGCTGCGCGCGGTGCATCTGTGCCCGAACGACAGCGCGGACGCTGATGTGGTGGTTGCCGATGCGTATCACGCCGGGCAGCAGCTTGGCGCACTGCTGCTGTCGCAGGGGCACCAGCGTTTGGGCGCTATGCAGGTGCAGGCAAGTGACACGCCGCCGCGCCAGGTGCAGGGGTTTATTGCCAGCCTGCAGGCGGAAGATAAGACGCTGCACGCAGCACTGCACGCCGGCGCGCTTCACCGCGAGCAGGCTTATCAGGCGATGATGGCTTATCTGAAGAAAACCCGTGCGGCAGAACGCATCAATGCATTGATGTGCGAATACGACGAGCTGGCCTTCGGCGCACTGCAGGCCGTGCGCGACTTCGGTCAGGGCGCGCATATCTCCGTGGTGGGCTTTGATGATGCTGACGAGGCGCGCGGCTCCACATGGCACCTGAGCAGCTGGGCACCGCGCCGTGATTTACTGGTGACGGAAGCCCTCAACCGGCTGCTGGATCAGCGTCCGGACCACAGCCGCGCCTGGCAGCAGGGTGAGCTGCAGGTGCGCCATTCGCATCACGGCAAATATGTGCCTGGCGAAATGTCGCAGTGCGGCTGCGCCATCCGTCACTGATCGCTGCAAGCCTTTCCCCCCTGGGCGCCGGGCTGATTTCCACACACTGGCGCTGATCTTTGCCGGATTTTTATATCCGCGCAGGTTTTCTTTACGCCTTTTTTATATTGCCGGCGGTTAAATCAGCGCAGCAGGCGGCACTGTGGCGCGCCTTAACCTTAAAGGGAAATATCATGCCCGGCACTATTCTGGTCACACATAATCAGCATCAGTCTTCCACGCTGGCAGCCATTTACGATCGCCTGATGGCGCGACGCGGTGGCCTCTGGGTCTGCTGGGATGGACAACGTACCGTCGCTGCGCAGGAAGCGGCGCGCACGCTTAGCTTTCAGCAGGATAACGAATACGACAGGCTGCAGTTTGCGCTGACGCGCGCAGAATACGAAGAGGGCTATCACGGCTACGTACATCAGGGGTTGTGGCCGGTGTTTCACCAGCGTCCGGACCTGGCACGTTTCACCAGCGCCAGCTTCCAGGCCTATCGCCAGCTGAATGCGGCTTATGCCCACGCCATCGCCGAATATGCCATGCCGGACGATGTGATCTGGCTGCAGGATTATCACTTCATCCCAACGGTAAAAATGCTGCGTGATACCGGCTTAACTAACCGCATCGGTTTGTTTTTACATCAGCCGTTTCCGTCCGGTCAGCTGTTTGAAGCGATCCCTGACTGGCGCAGCCTGGCAGAGTCGCTGCTGTGCTGCGACCTGATTGGCTTCCAGACCGCGCAGGATATGAATAACTTTCTGCTGTGGCTGGAGAGCGAGTTTCGCGCTGAACGCTTAGGCAGGAACCGTCTGCGCGTGCACGGTCACATTATCACTACCGGCGTGTTTCCGGTCGGGATCGATCTGGCTGAGGTTCAGGCGTTACTTGAGAGCAACAGCTGCCAGTACATGGAACAGCAAAGCCGCGAACATTTGCCAGCCAACACGGTGCTGAGCGGCGGTCATCTCGACGACAGCGCAGGTCTGCCGTATCGCATCAGCGCGCTGGAAGTGCTGCTGCGCCATCATCCCGACTATGCGGGCAACATCATGTTATTGCAGCTGGCTTCTGCTGCCAGCGGACACCCGCACCGGCAGCAGGCGATCAGCCACAATCTGGAAAATCTGTGCGGTGAGGTTAATGGCGTGCACGGTATGCTCAACTGGTATCCGGTCAGCTATCTCAACCACGATTATCGCCGTGAGGAGCTGGCCGGGCTGTATCGCGCGGCGCGGGTGGCGCTGGTGACGCCACTGATGGCGGGCATGAGCCTGATGGCGAAAATGTATGCTGCGCTGCAGGATCCGGCGAATCCCGGCGTGCTGATTCTGTCGCAGTTCGCGGGTGCGGCCGAACAGATGGATGGCGCGCTGATCGTTAATCCTTACGATCCTGATGCAATGGCGGATGCCATCCATACGGCATTGCGGCTGCCGCTCAGCGACCGTCAGAACCGTCATGCGCGCTTGCTGAATAATCTGCACCGCTATGATTGTCACTGGTGGGCCGACAGCTTCCTCGCCCTGTTAATGGATGAGCCGCAGCCGGAGAGTGCGCAGCTGTGTAGCCGTCACCTGTCGGGCGCAGGCATAAGCGGGCGGTTACGTTATTGATAAGCAGGCAGGGAAAGAGCGGGGCTAATGTCGGGTGTTTTTGCCCGTATTATCACGGTTGCGAAAAATATGGGTCACGTTATCGCTACCTTTTAACGCCACCGCTTCGCCCTGTGGCGCACTTTTGCTGTTCTGCACTTCAGCAATCGCATAGCGAAACGCGCGCTGGCGGGCCGGATCGGTTTCTGATGCCGCCATCGCGCGCAGTTTTTCCAGCAGCGCGAGAGTGGTTACCGGTCCGGCTTGTTTTAACAATTGCAGCACGGCATCGCCCATGACAATGTCGGCCAGTTTTTCATCTTCACTTCTATACATAAAAGCTCTCAGTATCCGCGTTGCGTTTAGCATTGCCTGGTGCAGGTAAACCAAAGCCTAATCAACGACTGATAGTGTCGCTCTTCCTCTGTCGGAAATGTGTGACCTGCTGAGCGAAATGTTTCCCCGACAGCACCCTTAAACTTATACAACAAAAGCGCTTCTGTACAGGCGGGCGTGTTACCACTATGGCAAGCAAATGAATTCATCGAAGCCATTATTGCAGGCTTCTATAGTACTTAGTAGCATAGGTGTTCAGGCAGGGACAAGGACAGTCCTCTTCTTCATAAAGCAGGGAAACAGCATGGCCATTTATGTATTGAAGCCCTTCGACCGAAATTTCAAAGGTGAAATGATTGCGGACATCAAGCTCTGTCTGGCTGCCCGCGAATTGATTGCCGGACAGTATGAGGCCAGTTTGGGTGGCGGTGTTTACAAAAAACGCATTCCGCTCGGCGCCGGCAAAAGCGGCGGAGCCAGAGCGATTGTCGCGTTCAAATCACAAAAACACCTGTTTTTTGTTAACGGTTACGCTAAATCGACCACGAAGAGTGGCATACGTGAGATTAAAGAGGATGAGCTTAATCTCTACAGGCAGGTAGCCAGTCAACTGTTTGCCATGACGACTGAGCAGGAAAGAGCAGCGATAAAGGCGAGAAAAATGCGAGAGGTAATATGCGATGGTTGATCATCTAAAAGATCTGCAGGAAATCGCGCATGATTTTAACCCGCTGGGGGTGGTTAGCGATGAGCTTACCGAAAAAATCGATTCACGTGTCAGATTACGTGAGCTGCGTACCTCTCTGCCGGTTTTACAACTGATGTCAGGCGAGGCTATTCGTGAGTTACGTGAGCGTCATGGTCTGAGTCAGGCCATGTTAGCGGCCTATATTGGCCTGTCCCCGGCCACCGTGGTGAAATGGGAGCGTGAGGAGAAGAAGCCAAATGGCGCTGCGCTGCGCCTGCTTAACCTCATTGATAGAAAGGGTCTTGAGGTGTTGCGTTAATCATTTTTTGCGGCCACAGGATAAGGTGGCCTGACATTGCGTGATACAACGAATTTGTCGTGACGCCGCAGCCAAAATCACGCTGTGACGCTGGGTTGAAGTGATGAAAAGCAGGCATAGATCTTATGCCTGTTAGTATCTATCCCGCCGTTACCCGCCCCGGCGCTAATCGCTGCTGCCCAGAATATCCATAAATTCCTGCACTGGCCGGTCGTAAACGTTCATACTGCCGGGACGATCGCTGAGCCAGGCCACTGCCAATTCCCAACACACATCAACGTCGCTGATGCGGCAATAATGCAGCGTCGTGCTGCGCGCTTTCACTACCTGTTCGGGCAGCAGGGCAATCCCCATATTGCGCTCAACCAGACTCAGCAGGGTTTCCAGATCGCTCACTTCAAACGTCACCTTGCGGCTCAGCCCCTGCAGGGCAAAACTGTTGTCATTCACCTTGCGCGTGCCCTGGCCGGCTTCGAAATCGATGAACGACTGCTGCGCCAGTTGTGCCATGGTGACGTCCGGCTGCATCGCGGTGAACCCGGCATAATCCGCGGCGAACGCTACCACGATTTCATCGCAGGCGATGATGCGCGACGACAGCCGGTCGGAGACTTCCTCCACCGGCATAATCGCCAGATCGATCTGCTGATTGTGCACTTTTGCATTGAGCTTCGCCGATGATCCCTGGCACAGCTTGACGTCAAAATCCGGAAAGCGACGAATAAAGGTTTCCAGTAATTGCGGCAGATCGATAAACGGCGGCACGCTTTGCACCGTGCCAATCGACAGGGTTCCGGTCTTAAGCGCCACGATCGCCGCCACTTCCTGCGACGCTTTTTCGACAAAGGCACCGATGGTTCTGGCGTAATCAAGAAACACTTTCCCGGCCATGGTCAGGCGCACCTGGCGAGTAGAGCGGATAAAAAGCGGCGCGCCCAGTTCCTCCTCCAGCTGTTTGATCGAGGTGGACAAGGCCGATTGCACAATATGCATACTCTGTGCGGCGCGGGTGAAATTTTCATGTTCCGCCACGGCGATGAAGTGCCGCATCTGGCGCAATTCCATCAGTTATCTCCATAAAAGATGAATTTAATCACAATAATGAATTTTACAGATTAACCATACGCGGTAAAAATTTGTCCGGCAATCGCCTGTTCGCCGCGCGGTTTTGCAGGAAGGCAGAGTACGTCTTCTGCCCACCAGCACGGCGGCATTTAATGAGAGGAATCTGTTATGAGTTATGTTGCATCGCCAGCGCGTTATCAGACCAACATGCAGTACCGTAAAACCGGCAAAAGTGGCCTGGTGCTGCCGCTGATCTCGCTGGGGCTATGGCAGAATTTTGGCGGCGTTGACGTGTTTGAGACCGGCAGAGCGATCCTGCGCCACGCGTTTGATAACGGCATTACCCATTTCGACCTGGCGAATAACTACGGTCCGCCAGCGGGATCGGCTGAAGAGAACTTTGGTCGCTGGCTGGCGCAGGATTTTGCCCCATATCGTGATGAACTGATTATCTCCAGCAAAGCGGGCTGGGATATGTGGCCGGGTCCGTATGGTGGCCCGACCGGCACCCGTAAGCATCTGATTGCCAGCTGTGATAACAGCCTGCGCCGCATGGAGCTGGATTATGTCGATATCTTCTACAGTCATCGCGTCGATCCGAATACACCGCTGGAAGAAACCATGGGCGCGTTGGTACAGCTGCATCGTCAGGGCAAGGCGCTGTATGTCGGCATCTCTTCCCATTCGCCAGAGCTGACGCGTCAGGCCGCTGCGATTCTGGCCGATGAGAAAGTGCCGCTGTTTATTCATCAGCCCAATTACTCGATGCTAAACCGCACGATTGAGCACGGGCTGCTCGATACGCTGGCGGAGCTCGGCAGCGGTTGCATCGCCTTTTCACCGCTGGCACAGGGCATGCTAACCAATAAATATCTCAACGGCGTACCGCAGGGCGCGCGCGCCGACGGCAGCGATCCGCGTCTTTCTGCCATGCTCAGCGAAGAGAACCTGGCAAAAATTCGCGCGCTCAACGCGATTGCTGAAGCGCGCGGTCAGACGCTGGCGCAGATGGCGATCGCCTGGGCGCTGCGTGATGAGCGGGTCACTTCTGCGCTGATTGGTGCCCGCACGGTTGATCAGTTGAGTGATTCCCTGCGCGCGCTGGACAACCTGACCTTTACGGCACAGGAGCTGGTGGACATTGATCGCTACGCCACCGAGGGCGGGGTGGATATGTGGCGCGTCTCTTCGCAACTTAAATGATGCCCGGCGCCGCGCAACGCGGCGCGTTTTATCGCTGCGCCTGCTGTAACCGCACGGCGCGGCGAAATGCATTGGGTGACTGACCCGTTTCACGCTTAAAAGCATGGCTGAAGGCGCTCTCTGAGGCGTAACCCAGCGTCTGCGCTACCACGGCCACCGCCTCATTTTCCTCCTGCAACGCACGCTCTGCCAGCCGCATGCGCCACGCCGTCAGATAGGCTATTGGCGTGATGCCAACCACCTGACGAAAATACTGGGCAAAACGGGTGCGCGACATGGCACAGGCACGCGCCAGTTCGTCCAGATGCCAGTTGCGTGCCGGTTCGCCATGCAGCCGCTGTAACGCCGGTGCCAATCGCGCATCGCTCAGCGCCCGCAGCCAGCTGGCGGGCAGTGCGCTGCTGGTTTGCAAATGCGCCCGCAGAATCTGGATGAACAGTAGTTGTGCCAGCTGGGCCGTTGCCAGCTGCGATCCCGGCTGGACATGCTGGCCTTCCTGCACCAGTTGATCCAGCACCCAGCGGAATGACGCCGCCTGCGGTGACGCCGCCGGTACCTGAATCCAGGGAGGTAATACGTGGGTCAGTAAACGACCACTGGCAGGATCAAGCAGTACATGGCCACCGATATGGACAAAATCATCACCGCTGCCAATCGGCGCATGGCCTTTTCCTGCGCCATAAAACACGCTCATGGCGTCAACCGGTGGTTCGTCCGGATGGCTGGCCAGCACGAAGGCGCGTTTAGCGCTCAGCAAGCCGACGTCGCCGGTGGCAAAGTGGAACGGTTCAGATTCGCCCTCCAGTATGACCCAGCAACTGCCTTTGATAATGGCGAAGAATTTAATTTTATCGGGCGCAGGGAAACGCAGCGCCCAGCGTCCGCCTGCGGTAAAACCGCCGGTCAGCAATGATTCAGCGCGAACGAATCGCAGAATGTCGGAAAAGGGATCAAGGCTCATTTCTGTACTATCACGCAAGTAAACTGCATTTACAAGCATTCAAAATCCTCACTCCGCCGCTTAACGTAGAGCGCATCGAATGAACGATGCTTGTGATGAGGAAGAAAGATGAGTAATGACAAGGTTCTGGTTACCGGCGGCAGCGGGTTTATCGCTCAGTACTGCATTATTGCGCTGCTGCAGCAGGGCTATCAGGTGCGAACCACCTTACGTGATGCCGAACGTGAAGCTGAAGTCAGGGCGCATCTGTTGCAGGCCGGGGTGGCCGCAGGCGAGGCGCTGCAATGTGTCGTTGCCGATTTAACGGCAGACGCGGGCTGGGAAGACGCAGTGGCGGGCTGTCGCTTCGTGCTGCATGGCGCTTCACCCACCCCGACCGGCAGCCAGGTAAGCGAAGCTGACTGGGTGAATCCGGCGATTGAAGGAAATCTGCGCGTATTGCGCGCCGCGCGCGATGCAGGTGTTAAACGTGTGGTGCTGACCTCGGCGTTTGGCGCGGTCGGTATCGGACATCCAGCGGACTATCCGCGCCCCTTTACCGAGCGCGACTGGAGCGATGTCAGCGGCGATGTGTGGCCGTATCAGAAATCGAAAACCCTGGCGGAACGCGCCGCCTGGCAGTTTATCGCTGAGCAGGGTAACGGTCTGGAACTGGCCACGGTGAACCCGGTGTCGGTGCTGGGACCGGTGCTGGGTGCCGACTATTCACATTCGATTCGCATTGTGAAGGAGCTACTGGAGGGGCAGCCAGGCTGTCCTGACATCAACTCATGTTTTGTTGATGTGCGTGACGTGGCCAGTCTGCACGTGCTGGCAATGACCCACGCCGCCGCGCAGGGGCAGCGCTTCCTTGCCAGTTCGGGGCACAGCCTGCCGCTTATTGAGGTGGCGCGCACGCTCAAAACCCATCTGGCAGCAGAAGCAGAGAAGGTTTCGCTGCAGCCAATGAGTGACGCCATGGTGCGGGCGGCGGCAGCGCAAAATCCGCTGATGACGGGAATGGTAAAACTGCTGGGCGTTGATATGAACGTCAGCGCCGCTAAAGCTGGCTGGCTGCTGAACTGGCACCCGCGTAGTCCGCAGGAGGCCATTCTTGCCACCGCGCGCAGCCTGATTGCGCTGGGGCTGGTAGCAAACCACTAGTTTGACTGCGGCATTTATCATCACCCTGGTGACGCGCAGATGCTATATAAATGATAACAATTATCATATATAGCGATTGATGAGGATATCATGCCGTCTCCACAGGTGATAAACGCCGACTGCTGTATCGTCGGCGGCGGTCCGGCCGGCTTAATGCTGGCCTATTTACTGACGCGCGCCGGCCTGCGCGCGGTCGTGATTGAGAAGCACGCCGATTTTCTGCGCGATTTTCGCGGCGACACCATTCATCCCTCAACCCTGGAGATCATGCACCAGCTGGGTCTGCTCGACGCGCTGCTGGCGCTGCCGCATCAGCGCGCGGAAAAGTTACAGGCGGAAGTAGGCGGGCAGGAGATCACCATGGCCGATTTCTCCCGTCTGCCGTTGCGCTGCCGTTTTATCGCCTTCATGCCGCAGTGGGATTTCCTCACTTTCCTCGCCGCCCAGGCGGCGCACTATCCCGGTTTCACGCTGCTGCAATCCACCGGTTTTGACGATTTTCTTTATCAGGATGGCGTAATCGCAGGCGTGAAAACGTTACAAGGTCACGAAATTCACGCGCCGCTGGTGATAGGCGCTGATGGCCGTCGCTCGGCGGTGCGGCAGAAAGCCGGGCTGGTGGGTAAAAGCTTCGGTGCTCCACGCGATGTGGTGTGGTTCCGGCTGGATAAACAGCCGGACGACCCTGAGCTGGGGATGGGCCACAAGGGGCCGAAGCAAAACTTCATTGTCATTGACCGCGGCGAATACTGGCAGTGTGGATTCACCATTCAGAAAGGCGAATTCGAGGCGCTGAAGCAGGCCGGGCTCGACGCGCTGAAAAACCGCATGGCAGAGGTTGCGCCGTTCAGCGTGGCGCGCATGGCGCAGCTGCAGGAGTGGCAGCAGCTGAGTCTGTTATCCATCCGTATCGATCGGCTGGACAAATGGATGAAGCCCGGCGTGCTGTGCATTGGCGATGCCGCACATGCGATGTCACCGATTGGCGGCGTGGGTGTGAACCTGGCGATTCAGGACGCGGTGGCCAGCGCCAATTATCTGACGCGGCCGTTGCAAAACGGCACGCTCACGCTGCGCGATTTAGAGAACGTGCAGCGGCGGCGGCAGTTTCCGACGGTGGCGACGCAATTCCTGCAGATCAAGATGAGCAGCGGCAAGCGCCCGCGTACCACGCCCAGTAAGGTTCCGCAGCTCATCAGCCGCTATCCGTTTTTACGCCATCTGTTTGGCCGGTTGATTGGCATGGGCTTCCGCCCGGAACGGCCACGTCTCGCCGGAGAAAAAACGTAGCCGGGTAATTATTGCAATTGCGATGCTTTTGTAACATTAAATTAACTTTTTCGGCGGGCTATCATTAAAAAAATTGCTTAATCGGAGAGGGGGTTTAATCACTTTGTGCCTTATTTGTCGACTGATATAACCTGAACGTCAACGCGATCTCAACGAAGCGTAAATGGCGTGAGGCTGGTGAAGAGCGGGATTACGCGATGATAAAGGTTTTCTATTGATTTCAGCGGTGACACAAGGTTGGCGAAAGCCACAGGTTGATTATGGTTAAGGGGCACGACACAAACCATAAGAAACTGAGGAAAACAGCAGGTATGAAACTGGAAAACTTATCTCGCAGAAGCTTTATGGCCTTCGCCGCCGGTGGCACCGTGGCGCTGGCAGCTGGCAAAGTCCACGCCCACGATAGCAAGGTTGCAACCTATCCGGCGAATGATCCCAACCATCCGCGCGACCCTGGCCCGCACGATCCGGTGCGCGAAGCGCTGAATCCGGATCTGGTCGATCCGCCAGCAACCGACAGCGGCACATTACCCAACCTGCGCTTTTCGTTTAGCGATGCGCACGTGCGCAAGGGCAGCGGTGGCTGGACGCGCCAGGTGACGCAGCGCGAACTGGGCATTTCCACCACCATTGCTGGCGTCGATATGCGGCTGGATAAGGGGGGCATCCGCGAACTGCACTGGCACAAAGAGGGCGAGTGGGCCTACATGCTGTACGGCAATGCGCGCATCACCGCGCTGGATACCGCAGGTGGCTGGTTTGTCGATGACGTCGGCGTGGGCGATTTATGGTATTTCCCGCCGGGCGTGCCGCACTCAATTCAGGGCCTCGGGCCGGACGGCTGCGAATTCCTGCTGGCCTTCGACAACGGCAATTTCGATGAAGACAGTACCTTTCTGCTCAGCGACTGGTTCAAACATATCCCGCCCGAAGTGCTGGCAAAAAACTTTGGCGTGCCGGCTGAGGTGTTTAACACGCTGCCCTCGCCGGAAGAGGAGTACATCTTTGCCGGGCAGGCCCCGGACGGCGCGGCGGCTTCGGCGGTGAGCGGCGGGGTGAAATCGAAGCAGGTCTTCTCACATAAAATGCTGGCGCAGAAGCCGTTGACGCTGCCGGGCGGCACGGTACGCATTACTGATTCCAGTAATTTTACGGTATCGAAAACCATCGCCGCCGCGCTGGTGGAACTGGCTCCCGGCGCGATGCGCGAACTGCACTGGCATCCCAATAACGACGAATGGCAATACTATCTGGAAGGTCAGGGGCGGATGGGCGTGTTTGCCTCGTCGGGTCAGGCGCGTACGTTTGACTTCCGCGCCGGTGATGTCGGCTATGTGCCCTTTGCCATGGGTCACTATATCGAAAACACGGGTGACAAGCCGCTGCGCTTTCTGGAACTGTTTAAAAGCGATTATTACGCGGATATTTCGCTTAACCAGTGGCTGGCCAGCACGCCACCGGCGCTGGTGCGTCAGCATCTGCATCTCAGCGACACCTTCATGAATGCACTGCAGCAGGAGAAGCATCCGGTAGTGAAATAGCCCGTGGCCACGCGCAGCCGGTGCTGCGCGTTCCCTCCTGATACTGTCCACATCTGGCGTGCATATCCCGCCCGGAACCCTGTGGATAAACCTTTCGTTGCCCCGTGCCAGCAGGGCTGACCAGCAGGCGGTTATTTTCTGAACGGCCGCCAGCGCAGCGATTTCAGTTTGTCCCGACGGGCTGCTGCCTGCATCACCAGACTCATCGCGGCGGGTAAGACCGTGAGCGTCACCAGCGTCGCCACTAACAGCCCACCGATAATCGCCAGCGCCATCGGTCCCCAGAAAACCTGACGCGAGATGGGGATCATACCGAGAATCGCGGCGCTGGCGGTGAGCACGATCGGCCGTGCGCGGTGTTCGGCGGCAGCCGCAATGGCCGCGTCCGGCGGCATACCTGCATCAACGTTGTTATCCGCCTCGCTGATCAGAATCACCGCGTTGCGGATGATCATGCCAGCCAGGGCAATAACACCCAGCAGCGCCACAAAGCCCATCGGCGTGCCGGTCGGCAGCATGGTCAGCACAATGCCCGGCAGACCAAAGGGCGCCATCAGCAGGGCCAGCAGCATGCGGGAAATCCGCCGCAGTTGTAACATCAGCAGCAGAAGCATGCAGAGCAGCGTGACCGGCAGGATGGCGATCACCGACTGGTTGCCCTTGTCAGACTCCGCTACTGCCCCGTCCTCGCTCAGGCGGTAACCGGCCGGCAAGCTGGTCCTGAAGGTGGCAATCAGCGGCGTGAGGGCGGCGGAGACGGCTTCCGCGCGCAAACCCGGCGCCGTATCGGTCTGAACGGTGATAAACGGCAGGCGCTGGCGTCGCCAGATAACGGGATCCTCCAGCCCCCACTGCGGTGTTGCGACCTGCGTCAGCGGAATTTTTGCGCCCGACGGCGCGGTTAGCAGCAGTCCGGACAGGCTGCTCAGGTCATGGCGCGCCGCAGCGTTGCCCTGTAGCACCACATCAATCAGCCGGTTGCGATCGCGTACCGTGGTGATCAGCGTTCCTGACCAGAGCGTATGCAGATACTGAGCAATCAGGTCAGAAGAGAGGCCGGCTGCGCGCGCTGCCGTCTGATTCACCTGCAAAGTGATTACGCGTTCGGGCTCACCGGCGGTTTGATTGACGTCACGCGTCAGCGCTGAGCTGCCGAGCGCGGCGGCCAGCCGCTCTGCCAGCTGCTGCACCTGGCGATAATCCGGACCGCTGATGCGATAACGAATCGGCCAGCCTACCGGCGGACCGAGCTCGAGCGGCGCGACGCGCGTGGTGATGTCGCTGAAATCCCGGGCAAGCACCGCATCCAGCGAGCGCTGCAGTCGTTCACGGGCGGCCAGGCTTTTGGCCACCACCACCAGCTGAGCGCTGTTTTCATCGTCCAGCAGTACATCCATGGGCAGGTAGAATCGTATCGCACCGGTGCCGACGTAAGACGAATAGTGGTCAACATCCCGGCTGGCGGAGACAATCCGCTCAAGGCGTTGCACCTGACGCAGGGTGGCCTGCTGCGACGCACTGGCCGGCAGCGCCAGGCTTACCAGCAGTTCAGGCCGATCGGAGGCCGGGAAAAACTCGCCCTGCATATACGTGGTGCCGACGCCGGCCAGCAACAGCGCCAGCATCGCCATCGCCAGTGTCAGCATGCGGTGGCGCAGCACGCTGCTCAGCAGGCGGCGATAGAGCTGGCTGAGGCGCCCGTTTCCGGCGCGGTGCTGCTTTAGCGTGGCCGGCAACAGCCAGCTGCCGGTCAGCGGTGAAAACAGCACCGCCACCAGCCATGAGCTGATGAGCGCCATCAGCACCACCGCAAACAGGGTATAGCAATATTCGCCCGCGCTGGATGCGGCAAAGCCGACCGGAATAAAACCGGCAATCATCACCAGCGTACCGGTCAGCATCGGGAAGGCGGTGGTACTGAACGCCCAGGCCGCTGCGCCGGTGCGGGAATCGCCGGCCTCCAGCCGCGCCACCATGGTTTCCACCGTGATCATTGCATCGTCCACCAGCAGGCCCAGCGCCACGATCAGTGCGCCCAGCGAGATGCGCTGCAGGCCGATACCGGCCAGATGCATGCCGATAAACGTCATGGCGAGCACCAGCGGGATCGCCGCCGCGACCACCTGGCCGGCGCGCAGTCCCAGCGAGACAAACGAAACTGCCAGCACGATGATCACTGCCTCGCCCAGCACATCGACAAATCCGCTGACCGCCTGTTGCACTACCGCTGACTGATCGGCGATGCGCGTCATCTCAATGCCGTGCGGCAGCTGGCTGGCTTCGCTCTCCATGCGCGTCCGCAGTGCCTGACCAAACTCCAGCATGTTGCCGGTGGCGGCCATCGACACGGCCAGTCCGATGGCCGGCTGGCCGTTAACGCGAAAAAGCGGAGCAGGCGGCTCGGCGGGGCGGCGCGTGATGGTGGCGATCGCCGTCAGCGGAACATAGCGATCGTTAACGTGCAGCGTAACCGCCCGCAGGCTCGCCTCGCTGTTGAACGCGCCGCTCACGCGCAGGGCGATGTTATCGGTGGCGGTGCGCACGCTGCCCGCCGGCTCCACGACATTCTGCGCCCGTAGCGCCTCTGCTACCTGCTGCAAATCCAGCCCCATGGCGGATAGCTGGCGCGGGGAAAAGGCCACTACCAGCTGCTCTTCCTGCTCACCCAGTAGCTGGATCTTACCCACATCCGGCAGACTCATCAGATCGCGGCGAATGTCGTCCACCCGGTCCCGCAGCTCGCGCGGGGAAAAACCGTCAGCGGTGAAGCCGTAAATCGTGCCAAAGGTATCGTCAAACTCATCGTTGACCGCCGGGCCCTGCACGCCCTGCGGCAAAGCCGGGGTCACATCCTGCATTTTTTTACGCACCTGGTACCAGATGCCGGCCACCTGTGCGGGCGGAGTGTCGTCACGCAGATTGACGAAAATGACCGTGCGGCCAGCGTGCGTTTCACTCTGCACATAATCCAGCCAGGGAATTTCCTGCAGCTTTTTCTCCAGCGGATCGGTGACCAGTCTGACCGTATCGTTGATGTCGGCACCTGGCCACTGCGCAGACACCACCGCAGTTTTGATGGTGAACGCCGGATCTTCGTTGCGCGAGAGTTTTTCATAGCTGACGATCCCGGCGGCCATGATTAGCAGCATGAGAAAGGCCATCAGCTGCTGCTGCTTCAGCGCCCAGGCAGAAAGATTAAACACCGGTTTCATGCTGGTCCTCCTGGCTGCCGGCAACGCGTTCACCGTCACGCAGGCTTCTGACGCCCGCCGTGATCACCCGATCGCCCGGCATGATGCCGGCGCGAATCCATACCGCATCTGCCGTGTAGCCGGCAATCGCCACCGTGCGCCGGATAACGCAGTTTTTCACCGGGTCAAGAATAAACACCGCCGGCTGGCCTGCGTGGCGGGTAAGCGCGGTGGCCGGAATCGCCATCACCGCATCCGCCGTTGTGTCGGCCAGCGGCAGGGTGACGGCGACGCTGGCGCCCAGCACCATCTCCGCAGGAGGATTGTCCAGCGTGATGCGCACCCGCCAGCTGCGTGTCTGGGCGTCGGCCTGCGGACTGACGTCACGCAGGTGCGCTTCGGCCATCACGGACGGATTCTGCAATAGCGCAACGCGGAAGCGGGCACTGGCCCGGCGATCGAGGGTTTCAGGTGTGGCAACGTCAAATACCACGTCACGGCCAATGCCGGTCGCAACGGTAAACACCGTCTGACCAGCGCTGACCACCTGACCGGCTGCGGCGCTGACGCCCGTCACCACGCCATCGTCAGGCGCGGTGAGGTGGGTCCAGCGCAGGCTATCCTGCGCATTTTTCAATGCCGCTTCACTGCTCTGCCGCCGCGCCAGCGCAGCCTGCCAGTCGGCGCTGGCGCTATCGAGCTGAGCGCGGGCAATAGCCCCGGACGGCATCAGTAGCCGCATGCGGTGCAGATTGAGGGCCGCCACTTTTTCGGCCGCGCGGCTGCTGTTCAGCTCCGCCTGTGCGCTCGCCAGCTGATTCAGCGCGCCGGGACTGTCAAGCACGGCGAGCGTCTCTCCCTGCCTGAAGCGGCTGCCGACATCGGCGCTGCGCGTCAGAATCCGCCCCTCCAGCCTGAAACTGAGCGAGGTTTCATCGTGCGCGCGGATCTCGCCGGTCAGAGTTTGCTGCCCGGCGGGCGCGGGCGGGCCAACCGTGATGAACTTTACCGGACGCGGTGGCGGCGGCATGGGCGAACGCTTGCGGTCACAGCCGGTCAGCAGCAGGGCCGTCAGCAGCAAACAGGGCAGCAGCGGCAGCAGGGAAACCAGGTGGCGCGGGTTAAGCAGGTGGCGCACACCCTGTTTGATCAGGCAGGGAAGCTCGTCGGTCATGGCGCAATTCCTTTATCGGTATTTGCGCCATTACACCGTGCGATTATCAAGAATCCGGCGATGTTCCATCAAGAGCGTGTCAAGAAGGGCAACAACGTCAGGCGTTGCGCGGCAACAAAATCTGTACCTGCAAACCTCCCGCTGCGGGCAGCGTGGCATTAATCGTGCCGCCGTGCGCCTGGCAAATCGCCCGCGCAATCGACAGGCCCAGCCCGCTGCCGCCCGAGTGGCGGGCACGTGACGCCTCACCGCGCGCAAAGCGCTCAAACATCAACGCCAGAAACGCCGCAGGAACGCCCGGGCCGCTGTCCTGCACGATGATTTCGTAATGATCAACGGTGTTGCGCGTGCGCAGCTGCAGCTGACTGCCGCTTCCGGCGTAGCGCAGGGCGTTTTCCAGCAGGATGGTGAAAACCTGTCCGAGACGGAATGGATCGACCGGCAGCAACGTCTCTTCAGCCAGCTCTGTACCGGTGCGGATGCGCGCTTCATCCAGCTGCGGTTTGATCCACTGCAGGCGCTCGCGCAGGATATCGGCCGGGTTGCAGCGGACTTTCTCCAGCGTGAGCTGGCCGGCATCCGCCAGTGACAGCAGATGCAGCTCATCGATCAGCCGGTGCAGACAACTGAGCTGCGCCATGATCAGGGCGAGCTGACGTGAGTCAGCGCTGAACACGCCATCAAGCAGCGCCTGCAGACGCACCATGGCGGCGTTGAGCGGCGACCGCAGCTCATGCGCCATGGCGACATGCGACGTACGCAGCTCTTTGTCGTAACGCGCCAGCTGGCGCGTCATGGCGTTGAAGTTGTGCGCGAACTGCGCCAGTTCGGCGGGCGCTGCCGGTGTTGACGCCGCCTGCGCACCGAAATCGCCTGCGGTCACCTGGTCTGCCGCTCGTCTGAGCTGGCTGAACTGTGCAGAAAGCGGGCGCGCGTGGCGCAGCCCGAAATAGGCAATAAACGGAATGGTCACCAGCACCAGGATGCCGACGGTGATCCAGTCCGAGGAAGCAATGGACGGATCGGAGTAGCGTATGCCCCACCAGCTATCGATGATCTGGTGAAAGCGCGCGGGATCGCGTTCCGGATGCGCACGCAGGGCGAGAAATTCACGCAGAACCGCCGGCGGCATATGGTGCGTGATCCATAGGTATTGCACCGTGAAGCGCAGCCACATGCACAAAGCAATCAGTACCACGGTACCGATAGCCAGCGTCAGAATGCGCAGACAAAGCCAGCGCCAGAGCGTTTGTGGGGATTTTTCTGTCATGGCTGGCGGAACCGGTAGCCTACGCCGCGCACGTTGAGCAGCACGCCCGCCATACCGGCCGCCTCCAGCTTTTTGCGCAGGTTATACACGTGGGTATCAATCACCCGCTCCAGCGCGTCGCTGTCCGGCATACATTGCTCCAGCAAAAACGGGCGGCTCAGCGCACGCACCGGTGCGCGCATCAGCGTGACCAGCAGCGTGAATTCGGTTGGCGTGGTATCAACGCAAAGCACGTTACCCGAGGCCTGCGTGACGGTAACCGTCATCGCGCCGCTGTTCACCTCCAGCCCCTGCCAGCGCAGGATCTCTTCCTGCAGCGTTTTTACCGCGCTGCGCCGCAGTACTGCCTGCACGCGTGCCACTACTTCGCCGGGATGATAAGGCTTGACCACATAATCATCCGCGCCGTAGCGCAGGGCACCGATGCGATCGGGCGTATCCCCCATGGCCGTGACCATAATCACCGGCACCTCGCTGCTGCGCCGGAGTTTTGCCAGCACCTCGGTGCCGTTCAGGCCGGGCAGCATCACATCAAGCAAAATCAGATCGGGCTGCCAGCGCAGGGCCAGCTCAAGTCCGCTCAGGCCATCCGCGGCAACACGCACCGCATAATTTTCCCGTAGCAGATAGGCCTCCAGCACCTCAGCCGCGTCAGCGTCGTCCTCAATAATCAGGATATTTTTGGTCTGCATAACTCACCTTGACAGTTTCTTCATAAATCCCTGGCTGTTTGTTGACACAGCCCCGGGATACTTCGGCTTCGCGCTGCGGCTGCCCGGGCAAGGGGCGGTAAACGGACCGATAAAGAGGTGACACGATGATAACCAGAAAAACGCTGATGTACATGACCCATCTGCTACTCATGATTTCCGCTGCCGCCAGGGCGGATGGCGACGCACAGACCAGCCTGACGCTCGGCGCGGGGGCGCAATTCGCGCCACGCTACAGCGGATCGAATAAAACACGGGTGCAGCCGGTACCGATTTTCCAGGCCAGAGATGGCGCATTTTTTGCTGATGCCCAGAAAGGCATCGGGTACGACCTGCAGAGCGACAGCGGGTTTTATCTGGAACACACGCTGGGTTATGGCCTGGGCCGAAGCGATAAAGATTCAACGTGGCGCGACGGCGCCAGCCGGCTGCAAGGCATGGGAAACATCAGTGCGACGGTGAACACTGCACTGGCGCTGGGCTGGCAGCTCACGCCGTGGCTGAGTGCAGAGGGCAAAGCGGTGCTGCCGCTCAGCGATGATCAGGGCGTGAACTATCAGGCATCCGTTACGCTGGTGCCTCTCCAGCGCGACAGCGATACCGTTGCACTGCAGACGGCGGCACTGTTTGGCGATGCGCGTTATATGAATACCTGGTATGGCGTGAGCGATGTCCAGAGCAGGCGCAGCCGGTTTTCACGCTACGATGCCGGCGGCGGCTTTTATGGTGTTGCGACTACGCTCACCTGGAGCCACCAGTTTGATGCCCACTGGGGCACGCTGGTCAGCGCGGGTTACAGCTGGCTGGGCGATCGCGCCGCGGACAGCCCGATCGTGTCCCGGCGCGACCAGGTCACCGGCACGGTCGGCTTTAGCTACACCTTCTGAGAAACGTTATCGGTGGCTGCACAACGCCCGGCAGGCGCGCTGTGCAGCACGATAGCCACTACGCGGACATGCCGCCATCAATCACCAGTTCGCTGCCGGTAACATAGACACTTTCGTCCGATGCGAGGAACAGGGCAGCCGCCGCAACTTCGCCAGGATGGCCGAGGCGTTTGGCCGGTATCTGCGCGCTGAATGTCTGTCGTACCTCGTCGCTGACCTGGTCAAACATCGGCGTGTCCGTCGGGCCAGGACTAAGCGTGTTGACGCGAATGCCGCGCGGTGCCAGTTCGCTGCTCCAGGTGCGGGCATAGGCGCGCACCGCGGCTTTGCTGGCCGAATAAGCGCCATAGCCGGGATTGGCCATGCCGCCCGCAATCGATCCCACCAGCACGATGGCACCGCCTTCCGTCATGTGCTTCACCGCATGCTGTACGGTGAATACCATGGCACGCACGTTGAGGCCGAACGTGCGGTCAAAGTGCTCTGCGCTGGTCTCTTCGAGGCTGGCGGGTTCAGCCACGCCAGAGGAGTTCACCAGAATATCGAGACGTCCGGCGCGGGCCTGCACGGTGTCAAACAGACGGGCAACATCGTCTGCGCTGGTGAGGTCGCCCGCTATTGCCTCAATGCGGCCGCCAGTCAGCGTGACGGCTTCGGCCAGCAGCGCTTCGCGTCGCCCGGTGATGAAAACGTGGGCACCTTCCTGCACAAAACGGCGCGCGATGGCGAGGCCGATACCACTGCCGCCGCCGGTCACCAGCGCGACTTTTCCTTCGAGTTTCATTATGGCTGCTCCAGAATGAGAGGGGTGGACGGCTGATGATACATTTCGTATATTTAGTGTCAATTACGCACCTTATCTACATTAGATATACATAAGGAAACCCCATGCCGACTGATATCGCGGCGCTGCTGGCAGAGATCAACAGCACCCGTCCGATCCTGGAACAGGTCGCCAATAAGTGGTCGGTATTAATTCTGACCGTGCTGTGCACTGAACCCGCGCGCTTTAACGCGATCAAGCGCCGTCTTGATCCGATTACCCACAAGGCACTGACGGAGGCGTTGCGCCGGCTGGAGCGTAACGGCCTGATTAGCCGCCGCGTGATCGCCTCGTCCCCGGTGGCGGTGGAATATGCCATTACGCCGCTGGGCCAGACGTTGCAGGATCCGTTTGTTGCGCTGGTGAAGTGGGCCAGAGAGCAGGGCGATGCGATTGAAAAGGCACAGGTTGTCTATGATCAACGTCGTGCCAGCGAAGAATAAAGCGTGGCGGCCGCCGGCTATTCAGGCGGTCTGTTAATCGCATGCTCAACATGGTTTGCCGTTCTTCTCCTCGCCGCTGAATTAGCCCACATAAAAACGGAATTATTAAATTCGACTCGCCGGAATTTAATTACGTCATTTCAGGAAATTTCACGCTGCGTTATTATTTGTGTGCAGGAAAAAACGGTTAAAAATTTTGAATGGGTAAAGCAAATGATTTCAATAACACCTCTGCAGGTTTGCGCTACAGTATTAGCACTTGATTATTTGAGGATGTTTCCATGAAATTTTTGAAAAAAACGGCGCTGCTTTCTCTGGTGGCATTATATGTTCCCCTGTCACATGCTGCAGCGACGGAATATAACCTTGACCCGCAACATACTTCCGTGGTGATCGCATGGAATCACTTTGGTTTCTCTCATCCGACTGCTGATATTTCTGATGTTTCCGGTCAGCTGGCTTTTGACAAAGAAAACCCGGAAAAGTCACAGGTTAATGTGACCCTGCCGTTAAAAACGATTGACACGCATGTGCCAGCGCTGACCAAAGAGTTTCTGGGTAATGAGTATTTTGACGTTAAAAAATATCCTCAGGCCACCTTCCACAGCACCCATGTGGAAAGCAAAGGCGATAATAAATATGATGTGCAGGGTAATTTAACCATCAAAGGGATCACTAAGCCGGTTGTGCTGCACGCCACGCTGAACAAGCAGGATATGCATCCTATGGTTAAAAAGCAGGCGATCGGTTTTGATGCTACCGGCGTCATCAAACGCTCGGATTTTAAAATCGATAAATATGTTCCGGCCGTGGGCGACGAAGTGACGATTACGCTCTCTACCGAGGCGTACGCCAGATAATGCATTGCGCGCTTAATCGCGCGCTTTTTCTCAGCATCAACCTGCGGCGCTATGCGCGTGTTCAGCGCGAGTTGTACTTCTTCCCTGGGTGCAGCATCACTGCCTGCCAGCGCATTTCTCGTCAGCACCCTCTGACGCTTTGCCTCATCACCTGCCTGCAATTTCAGACCTTTAGCAATAAAGCCGAAAAAAACCACCAATTCATACCCTTGCGATGACCGCCAGCACTGCACCTGATTACCTGATGGGTTTTTACCCTGCTAACAGCGGCCAGTGAACTATATTTTTACCCACTGAAGTACGAAATCATGAGTTTAGCAGATAACCGGCACGATAACGGTTACTGATTTTGGTGACTTATCTGACAACCACGGTTGTTAGCTGAACAGAAGGGAATATCATGCCATTACTTCCTGGTGAGTTATCTGGTGCGCCGACATGGGTGCCTGCTGTATTGCTCGTCACACTCTCGCTACTGCTGGGTTTTCTGGCCCGCTTTCTTCTTCTCAGGTTTATCCGCTACTGGCAAAGCCGCGATCGCAAGCTGTTTAAATCGCTGGAAAAGCATCTGCGGGGATCATTATTTTTATTCATTCCATTACTGCTGATCAATATGGGGATGAATTATGTGCATCTCGATCCTGGCTCACTGAGCTTTATCGCCACCACGCTTAATATCTTTATCATCTTATCGTTCTGTTCCATTTTAATTCGTCTGATTAACGTAGCGCAGGATATGTTGTTTATTCGCTACGATATCAACCTGTCTAACAACCTGCGCGCGCGTAAAATTCGTACGCAATTAATCTATGTTAAAAAAGTGGCTATCGTCATTCTGGTACTGTTTTGCCTGAGTTTAATTCTGCTCAACTTCCCTGGTGTTCGTAAATTCGGCACCACCATCCTCGCGGGTGCCGGGGTAGCAGGTATCATTATTGGTTTCGCTTTGCAAAAGTCGCTGGTGAATCTGTTTGCCGGCATTCAGATTGCTTTCACCCAACCGATAAAAATTGACGATGGGTGGTGGTCGAAAAGGAGTGGGGCTGGATTGAGGAAATCAATCTGACCTATGTTGTGGTGCGCATCTGGGATTTACGCCGTCTGGTGCTGCCCATCACCTATTTTACCGAGAATGCATTTCAGAACTGGACGCGAAATAATGCACAGATATTAGGGTCTGTGTTTCTCTATGTTGATTATTCGATGCCGCTGGCGCCGCTGCGTGAGCATTTTGAAAAAATCCTCAATGAGACGCGGCTCTGGGATCGCGAAACTCAGGTACTGCAGGTAACCGATACCACGGAAAAAACTATGACCATCCGTTTACTGATGACCGCGCAGAACTCACCGACGGCATGGGATTTACGCTGCTACGTCCGCGAGAAAATGATTGAATTCATTCAGCAGAATTACCCGCAGAGTCTGCCGCAGGTGAGAGCCACCCTGACCGACGCCGACAAAGCATAGTTCAGGCTGGCGATGGGGCATTGCGCGGTAACTGCTCAGGTTGCCATTGCTATCCGGCGTTATTATCAGGGCCCTTGTCGGGGCCCTGAACAGGGCGTTTTCTCCGTCCGTTTTTACTGACTCTTTTCCTTATCCGCCTCCGCTGCCTTTGGCAGATCTTTACGCAGTTTTGCCACCTGATCCGCGCTTACCGCAGGTGCCTGATTGCCCCAGCCGTTACGAATGAATGTCACCAGATCCGCCACCTGCTGATCGTTGAGCCGCCAGGCAAAATCAGGCATAGCCAGCCCGGTGACCGCCTCCTTCGTGACAGCCATTTTGCCGCCGCGCAGTACAATGCTAATCACCGATGAAGGATCATCACTCAGGATTGCTGAGTTACCGGCAAGAGAAGGGAAGGTTTTGGCGTAGCCTTTGCCATCCAGGCGGTGGCAACCTGAGCAGTTATCCATATACAGCCGTGAACCAGGTACGCTGATGTCTCCCCGGATAAGTGCGGCAGTAGTGGTATCGGCGGATGGCGCAGACGGCGCATCAGGGGCGGAAGCCGGCAGTGACTTCAAATAGCTCGCCACCGCAGCAAGATCGGCCTGGCTGAGATATTGCGTGCTGTGCTCTACCACATCCGTCATAGAGCCGAACGCGGCTGAGGTGTTGGTACGACCGGTTTTCAGGAATAACGCAATATCTTCATTTGACCAACTGCCGAGTCCCGACTTCGCGTTGCCGGTCAGGTCCGGCGCATGCCAGCCCTCCAGTGTCCCGCCGGTCAGGTACGTTTTACCCTGCTGATCTAACGATTTTTCCTGATAAGCAATGCCACGCGGGGTATGACAGGTGCCGCAGTGACCCAATCCCTGCACCAGATAAGCGCCACGATTCCACTCCGCACTTTTGGTGGTATCCGCTGCGTAAGCGTTATCGTCGTGGAAAGCCAGATTCCACAGGGCCAGTGGCCAGCGCATATTCAGTGGCCATGGAATATCGCTTTTTCTGTTTTCCGCGTAAACCGCCGTTACGCCATGCATCATGTAAGCATACAAAGCATGCATATCTTCATCGTTAACTTTGGCATAAGCCGTATAAGGCATCGCTGGATACAAATGGCGCCCGTCTTTCGCTATTCCCTGACGTAATGCTTTAGCAAAGTCGTCATAGGTATATTCGCCAATACCGGTGGCTTTATCCGGGGTGATATTGGTCGAATAAATTGCGCCAACCGGCGTCATCATTTTTAATCCGCCGGTAAAGCTCTCTTTTCCGGCAATCGAGTGACAGGCAACGCAATCTCCGGCAGTGGCAATATATTTACCCTTGCTGATGAGTTCCGGAGAGACATCTTCCGCTGCAGAGGATAAAGCACAGAATAGTGTTAATAAGGACAGCCATTTCAAACAGGTCATTTTCATCTTCTTATCCTTATCCCCTTAAGCCTGAACCATTGGGCCTGGATTTTTCAGGTAAATCGTTTTGATTGCGTTAGCTGAAAATAGCGTGGTTGCGCCGACGATTCCCGTGGGGTTGTATGCATGGTTTTGTGGGAAGCAACTGGCACCGGCCACGAAAACGTTGGACACGTCCCAACACTGCAGATATTTATTCACCACGCTGGTCGCCGGGCTGTCACCCATTATGGCGCCACCGGTGGTATGGGTAGATTGATAAGGACGAACATCGTAATGCGTAGATAAGTTTTTGAAGCCCATGTCGTAAGAATCTGGCCCGATAGCCTTAATGATATTTTCCGTTTTGCCTGCCATGAACTGGGTCATTTTGAGTTCATTCTGCTGCCAGTCAAACGTCATTCTTAATAAAGGCAGCCCATAACCATCGGTATAGGTCGTGTCAAGGTCAAGATAACATTGCTTATAAGGCATGACAGATGAACTGACGCCAATGCTCATATTATGCAGGTAGCTATCCCTGATTGCTTTTTTCCAGCCGCTGCCCCATTTAGGCGCATTTTTAGGCGTGACAGTTTGTTCAATAGGCCGGGCGCCGGTAACATGCGCAGAGACCGTACTGCCACCAATAAAGCCTGCAGCAGAGTGATCGAAGTTTTCACTGTTGTAATTATCAATATAGGCGCCTGACGCACCGGTGGCGGCAAAATGGTTAAAGTAGGTCTCTTTATTGAAGAACAGTTTTGCGCCGCCTAACATTTGATAGGCATAATTCCTGCCAACCACGCCTTCGCCTGTCTCGGGATTATAAGGCTTACCGATTTTAGACAGTAAAAGCAGCCGGACATTATGCAACTGGAAGGCGCTGAGGATAACCATCGCGGCGGGTTGTTCGACTTCACTGCCATTTTCATCAATATAGGTTACGCCAGTGGCCAGTTTCCCCGTGTTGTCTTTATTGACGCGAAGCACATGTGATTTACAGCGCAATTCAAAGTTATCGTATTGCTTAAGGGCGGGGATAACGCTGGTTTGTGGCGACGCTTTAGAATAGTTATAGCAACCGAATTTCTCACAAAAACCACAATAGTTACAGACGCCCAGCGCAACGCCGTACGGGTTGGTATATGCCTCAGTGCAGATGGCGGCGGGACCCGGGAAGGGATTGTAGCCCAGTTCTTTCGCGGTTTTTTCAAATAGCATGGCTGAATACTGGTAAAGCAACGGTTTGGTCGGGAAAGGATTCGCGCGTTGCGCTTCAAAGGGGTTGCCACCTTCGATGATATTGCCATTCAGATTCCCGGCCTGGCCTGAAGCACCACAAATTTTCTCAAACTTATCAAAATAGGGTTCTATTTCACTGTAGCTGAAAGGATAGTCCTGCAGCGTCATACCCTCAGGAATAAAACTGGCGCCATATTTTTCAGTTACCACGGTTTTCAGCCGGAGATCCGCTTCCAGTGGCCGCCAAAGCAGACCATTCCAGTGTACGCCAGCACCGCCCACGCCGTCGCCGGGTAAAAAAGAGCCCATGCGGCGATAAGGTAAAGCGGTATCTTTCGCGGTATGCCTTACCGTCACGCTCTCTTTGGATATGTTCTGAAAAAGTTTTAGCCTGACACCATATGTCAGCTCATCAATGATACGGGGATAGGCAAAGTCAGGGTAAGTATCTCGCTGTTCTCCCCGTTCAAGCGCAACAATTTTTAATCCGGTTGAGGCTAATTCTATCGCCATCAACGAACCAGCCCAGCCAAAGCCAACAATAACTACATCTACAGGTTCTTTTTTAATCGTCATTTTTTTGCACCATATTTGCCAGAAATACTTACAGGGCCTAAAGGATAAGGTTTATCTGGGTTCTCTATAACCTGAATAAAGTCCGCGCGCGCGCCCGGAAAACCAATCAATTTCCAGGATGCCATGGTTTGATTACCGCCATGCACCGGATCGGCTAAATAACCTTCTTTAGTGTTCTGTAGTAACTGAGAGAAAAATAACTTGCCGGAAATAGTATCAAGCACGATTTTTCCCGACTCCAGATCGTGTAAAATCGCTTGCTGTTTTTCTTTGCTCAAATCAGCGAAGTTATTCTGGAAATTTTCACGGCAGTATTTGTTCAGGTTGATAATTCCCCGGCGGTAAATTTCCCGTGGCACCAGATTAGTCTGGTATCCCATCTCAGGAATCGACTCCTGAAATGGCGGGCTCATATACCACAGGTAACCATAGCCATAAGGCAATTCCATTTGCTTATCGATGTAAACGGGCACGCCTTCACTCACCGCACCGGGGCCGCATTCGTCTTCAGGAATCAGCAGGTCCGTTGCGGATAAAATAAATCGCCATTCGTCATTATTAAAAAATACCGGAACGTAGTGATAGGTCTCACTTTTTTCTGTAGCCGGAGCTGCAGAAGCCATCGCGCTCACTGCTGTGGTGCCTGCAATCGCGGTGAAGGGGATGACAGAAAGGGTTTTCTGCAGAAATGACCTTCTGGATGTTTTGATTGGTTGCTCTTTTGATTTCATTCAAATGATTCCTGAGTACAAAGACATGGCGCTTTGCACTACTTGCTTTTGCCCACCCCCTTTCTTTCCCAGGGGAATAATAAATAACTTCAACTAATTGTTTTTCTGTATTCAATCCTCTGGCCATGCGGCAGCCCGATCTCTCAGGGATCGATGCATGCTGTAAGCAGTCTTACGGGATAGTCGTTGCGATTTTACATGGTGAAACAGTGTTGTACCATATGAAACAAGGTCATTTTGTCACCCTATTTGTAACGAAGATATACATGCGTGGTGGGCGAATTGTTATGAAATGGTCGTTTTCATTAACATCCGGTACCGGGTATACGTCCAGCGGACATCAGGCAGCACGGCAGCGGCAGGGGACGGCAGTCTATTTCTGGCATAAAAAAATGCCCGCAGAGCGGGCATAACAAAAAACTACAGGAAAAATTCTCGTCGCAACGCTTGAGCTGTGTGTTGCGTCACTATAATAGCAACGAAAATTCTCCCCTGCTGACAATGTTCGATGAGTTAATTTTGTTGCCGGGATTCACAGCGCACGCTTCCGTCGCCATTTCTCCCGTTCGCGATGAGCTATTTCCGCTGTCCATGTTAACCCGCCCAGCGCGACTGGCGGATAATCCGGCAAAAATTCATCGGGCGAAATGCCGGTTGCTTATCAGCGATGACGTCAGCTTTCACGTTGCCGAAAGTCGTCGCCGGTTTGTGTTGAATGCCTTCATAAAATGCCTGGATAATTTCTTCTTTAAACTGTTCCGGACGGGGATGCTGCTGCACCACGGCTTCACGTTGCTCATCGCTGAAGTGATCATAGTCAATACCCAGCACATCCATCTCAACGCCGGCCGTCACCAGGGCGATTTCCCCGGCCATAAATTGCGGAATGCCGGGCGTCGTGTGCAGGGCAATCGCCGTCCACACTTTATCAATGTCCGCCTGGGCAACCCCGTAATGTTGCAGAAAATCGCGCGCCGCATTGGCGCCATCGACTTCAAAGCGCTTATCGCAACTGCAATGCTGTTGCGTCAGGCCCACATCATGGAACATGCAGCCAACGTAAAGCAGCTCGGCATCCACTTTGACGCCCAGTCGCTGACCTGCCAAAGCGCCCCAGTAAAAAACGCGGCTGGAGTGATGAAATAACAGATCCGATTCGATGTCACGTACCAGCGCGGTAGCATCGCGCGCCATTTTGCTGTCCGGGATACGAATGCCGTTAATAGTAAAACTCATGGTGATGTCTCCGCTTAGTGAAGTTGCGTTCAGCATAAAGCCGCGCGACAATGTCATGAATCTCTGTTTAACGATGATTTCTGACATTGCGATTTAAGCGGACAGCCAGACAATGACTCACCATCACATTACCCTTTTGGCCGTTCCCGGCGCCCAGTTGCTGGATATTTCCGGGCCGCTGGATGTGTTTGCCGAGGCAAATCGGCTGCTGCATCGTCAGGTGTATCAGCTCAGCGTGATGTCGCTGCAGCACACCAGCATCCGCTGCTCGTCTGGTGTCCGGCTGGAAGCCGACGTTGCGCTAACTGCGGCGACACAGCATCGCGCCGATACCTTTCTGGTTGCCGGAGCACCTGACGCCAGCCAGATGCAGCTTTCCGCCAGTGAGTGCCAGCAGATTATCGCGCTCTGTCAGCGCAGCCAGCGTTACGGCTCGGTGTGTACCGGGGCGCTGCTGCTGGCGCAAACGGGTTTGCTGAACGGCAGGAAAGTCACTACTCACTGGGCGTGTGCGGAACGGCTGGCATTACTGCTACCCGATGCACAGGTCGAAGCCGATGCGCTATATGTGGCGGATGGTGCATTACGCACGGCAGCGGGGGTGACGTCCGGACTGGATCTGGCGATGCGGCTGGTGGAAGAGGATCTCGGGCGCGAGCTGGCGCAGGAGGTGGCCGCCAGCCTGGTGATGTTCTTCCAGCGCCCGGTGACACAGGGACATTTTGTGCGTAAACAGCAGGTGTCCCTGGCCGGACGCAGCGCCTTTCAGGAGATGCAGCGCTGGGCAATCGCGCATCTGGCACAGATTCGCGGGCTGGAAGACCTGGCGGCGCACATGCACCTCAGTACGCGGCATTTAGCGCGTCTGTTTCAGCAGGAAATGCAGATCCAGCCTGGCGCATGGCTGGAGCAGACACGCATCAGCCACGCGCGGGCTTTGCTGGATGCCGGTGAGCTGCCGCTCAAAGCGATCCCGGCGGCCTGCGGCTATCACAGTGCCGATGTGATGCGCCGCGCGTTTGTCAAAGTAACCGGCATGACGCCGTCGCTGTATCGCAAAATGTTCCCGCCGCCGCGCTGAGTCTGCACCACTGTCTGTATTCTCGTCCGGCTGCGCCATCCAGCCGCTTATTCCAGCGTGTTGCTTTCCAGCTTATGCGTTGCAGTCCCGCGCGTTGACCACCAGCAGAGCAGCGAACCGAGGCAAACCATCGCCGTGCCTTGCCAGAAGGAGAGGGTCAGGCTGGAGTTAAGGATAAAAGCGGCTATCAGCGATGAAATGATAGGGATAAAGTAGGATGCTGCGGCTAACAGCGTGACATTGCCGTGCAGAATGCCGACGTTCCACGCCGCATAGCCAAGCCCCATCGCCATCGCTGCCAGCGCCAGGCTGATGCACGCCTGCAGTGAAAACACCACGGGCGGCTGCGGTGATAGCAGCGATTTCAGCCACAGCGTCAGCGCAGTTAAGATAAAAAACAGCGTGATGCCGTTACTGCCTTTAGCGCTATTTTTTGTCACCACACAATAAACCGCCCAAATCGTCGCACCGCCCAATGCCAGACCATAACTGAGCGGATTATCCATCACGTTGTCGATCATTTCGCCCAGTGAAAATCCCCGATCGCCGCTGAGTACCCGACAAATACCGGCGACGGCCAGCAGGAGGCCGGGAATAATCAACGGGCTGGTCTTTTGCCGGTTAACCATCACCGTTAAAACGATGGTCATCGCCGGCCACAGGTAATTAACCATGCCGACTTCAATCGCCTGATGGCCGCTATGAGTAAAACCCAGCGACAGCGACAGGCAGAGCTCATAGCAGACAAACAGCAGGCTGCCGAGCAGCAAATAGCGTCGGGGAAACTGGCGCAGGTCAGGAAAACCCACGGTGAGCAGCAACAACAGGGCGCTGGCGCTATAAATCAGCGCGGCACCGGTTACCGGACCAAAACTTTCACTAACGCTTTTTATTAATCCTACAATCGTGCTCCACAGCAGAATGGCCAGCAGACCAGTCAGGGTAGCTTTACTCTGCGGCATTACCCGTTACCTCAATGTGTGAAAAATCGCGGCGTGCTCGCCAGTGTGGCTGCTGGCGGGGACGCAGACAAGATGAATCTGCAGGTTGCCGATGTGGCTGGCCGGAAAGCGCACCCGCCTGCAGGCAAAAATTTGAAAAAATATCCTTATTAAAATCAGTGTAATAGAGTAGTGATGTAAATCTTCGCTAAAAAATATCTTGCTATTAAATAGCGCACTATATAAATTCAGTCTCAGTTCAGAACACGACCATCAAGTCATTATCATTTAAGTAGCGCGCGATATAATCGCAAAAAATATTAAAGGAGTAACACCATGAAATTACAACACTCTCTGCTTGCCATGGCGATGGCTACTGCGTCGGTAAATAGCTTTGCTGACGCACCACAACCTGAACGTCACGTGCAACAGTTTTTACAGGCGCTGAACAGCAGCGGCGGCAAACCGATTGAGCAACTGTCACCGCAGGCGGCGCGTCAGGTCCTGATTGATGCGCAGAAGGGCGTAACGCTGCCGCCGGCCGATGTCACTGAAAAAACCATTCAGGTAAACGGCCAGCCCATTAAGCTGAATATCGTAAAACCGCAGGGCGCACAGGGTACGCTGCCGGTATTTATGTTCTTCCACGGCGGCGGCTGGATCCTCGGTGATTTCCCGACCCACGAACGTCTGGTGCGCGATCTGGTGGTGGAATCTGGCGCTGCGGCCGTGTTTGTGAACTATACGCCGTCACCCGAAGCGCATTATCCGCTGGCCATTAATCAGGCTTATGCGGCGACACGCTGGGTGGCGGAACACGGTAGTGAAATTGGTGTTGATGGCAAGCGCCTGGCGCTGGTTGGTAACAGCGTCGGCGGTAACATGGTGGCGGCGGTCGCGCTGCAGGCTAAACAGCAGCAAACGCCAGCAATTCGTTATGACATCATGCTGTGGCCGGTAACCGATGCGCGCTTTGATACCGCTTCGTATCACCAGTTTGCCAACGGATATTTCCTGTCGCGGAATATGATGAAATGGTTCTGGGACGCCTACACCACCAAACAGAGCGAGCGCGACAATATCCTGGCTTCGCCGCTGCGCGCCACGAAAGAGCAGCTGCAGGGCTTACCGCCAACGCTGATTCAGACGGCAGAACTGGATGTGCTGCGTGATGAGGGTGAAGCCTTTGGTCGCAAACTGGACGCCGCCGGTGTGGATGTCACCGTGACGCGCTATAACGGTCTGATTCATGACTACGGTCTGCTCAATCCGCTGAGCGAGGTGCCGGCAGTCCGCACTGCGATTCGCCAGGCGGCGGAAGAGCTGAAAACCCATCTGCAGTAAGCTTCAGGCCAGGCGCGGCGGCGTCTGGCCCGTTCATTTATCCTCGCGTCACTTCCACTTCATCTCACCGGTATTCACCTTCGCGCTCAGCTCCAGCGAGCTGACATCCGCTAAGGTTGGCCACGCCTGTTTCATTGCCTCAATCACCGCCGCGGAGCCTTTGTGCTGTTGCAGCGCCCGCTCAAAACTTTGCAGATAATCCAGCGTAAAGGTGACCGCTTTATCGCCCGCCGGACGCGCACCCAGATAGTGGCCGGGGATCACCACCTGCGGCTTCAACTGCTGCATTTCTCGCAATACCTGACGCCACTCTGCGCGGCTGGCTGCGGTCTGGGTGTCCGCGGTCCAGACATGAATGCCTGAGTCCACTACTGTGCCACCGAGTATTGCCTTACTGGAGGGAATCCACACGTAGGCTGATTTTTCTGCCGCGTGGCGCAGCTCGATGCGCTCACCATCGACGCTAAACCGCGTCTGGTGGGTAATCTGTGGTACATACAACTGGTGCGGCGCAGCGCCGTTCATCTGCGGTCCCCAGTACTGCAGCTTGGCATCTTTGGTCGCTTCGATATGTTCCACTACCAGCGGCGAGGCGACAATTTTGGCCTGCGGGAACGCCTGCACCAGCGGCTCAAGACCGAAGTAGAAATCCGGATCGCCCGAGGTGATCACGATGTGGGTCAGCTGCTTGCCGCGCGCTTTAATCAGTTCCACCAGCTTCTCGCCATCTTTGGGGCTGAACTGCGCATCAAACAGAATCGCTTCATGCGGACCGGAGACCAGCGTCGACGAGACCGGAAAAATTCCCTGTTCCTGTGGGTTATACACGTCTAACTGCAACGGGGCGGCAAAAGCCGGCGCGGCGGCTAAGGTGACCAGCAGCGCGAGTGATTTCATCTTCATGGCATCTTCCTTTTTACGGCAACGTGCCGTCACTGAAAGACGCTATTGTAAGCAAATCGCCAGCTGGCAGAATTCCCGCAATCAGATATGATCAGTTGCATAAAACGATCAGATGGAGCCTGCATGGACAGAGTGACGGCAGCGCGAGTGTTTAACCGGATTTGTGAGTTGGGAAGCCTGAGCGCGGCGGCGCGCGCGCTGGATATTTCGCGCCCGATGGTCAGTCGCTATCTTGATGAAATGGAGAAGTGGGCAGGCGCACGCCTGCTGCACCGTTCTTCACGGCGGCTGACCATTACCCCTGCGGGTGAGCAGATTTTGCATAAGACACGCGCGCTGGCCCGGCTGGCCGACGAGATTGAACAGCAGGGCGATGAGGGCAAACCGCAGGGCACGTTGCGCGTGGCCTGTGCACATTCAACCGCCACATACATTCTTGGACCGATGATTCCGGCGTTCTTCGCGCGTTACCCGGCGGTGCGTATTGAGCTGGAGATCAATAATCAGCCGGTCAGTCTGGTGGGTGAGCGCATCGATGTGGCTATTCGTATTACCGACGATCCGGAGCCCGGCGCCATAGCCCGCAGGCTGGGTGAATGTGCCTCGGTAGTCTGCGCCGCGCCGGCCTATTTAACGCAGCGGGGCGAACCGCAGACGCCAGCGGATCTGGCACAACATAATTGCCTGCACTACAGCCGCTTTGCCGGGCAGCGCTGGCAGTTTCACGATGCGCAAGGCGAGGCGGTTTCCGTGGTGGTGAGCGGCAATTTCAGCGCCGGTATTTCATCCGTGTTATGTGATGCCGCTATCGCCGGCTGTGGTGTTGCCATGGTGCCGGCAATGGAGGCGCAGGCTGCGCTGGCCAGCGGTCAGTTACGTTGCGTGCTGCCCGGCTTTCAACCGCGCACCTTAGGCATTTATGGCCTGTATATGTCGCGCGAACGCCAGCCTGCGGTATTACGGGTATTTCTGGATGCGGTGATGCAGCAGTTGCGAAACCTCTGAATCATCACTGTGACAACGTCACTGGTGCCTGTCACGCGCTGTATATGTTACGTAACACCGTTTCAACCACCTGAACCGTGGCGTGAAGCGACAAATCCACCGCACAACTGCTACTATGCGCCGCGCCGCGGCAGTTGAGCAGCGCGCCGGGTTCCACTTTCACTCTTTTTTACCTGCTTAACGGCATGGGGTAGCATCGTAATGTTTCACGATTTAGGCATCATCAATCTCTGGACTTTCCTGGCGGGCGCGCTGGTGATCATTCTATTACCCGGACCCAACAGTCTGTATGTGCTGCGCACCGGGATGAGTCGTGGGGCAAAGCCGGCCTGTCAGGCGATAGCCGGGGTGATGGCGGGCGATTTAATTTTGATTTTCCTCGCCTGGGCGGGCGTCGCGACGCTGATCCGTACCAGTCCGCATATTTTTATGGTGGTGCGTTATCTTGGTGCCATGTTCCTGCTGTATCTCGGCGTGAAGATTATCATCGGCGCGCTGCGCAAACGCAGCGGCGATCAACCGGCTGAAGCGGTAAAACAGGAAAACTATTTCCTGCGTGCGCTGCTGCTTGGCGTAACCAATCCCAAGGCGATTCTGTTTTACGTTTCGTTCTTCATTCAGTTTATCGATCCGCGCGTAACCCATACCGCGCCGGCGTTTGCCACCCTGGGGGCGCTGATTCAGGTGATCAGTTTCAGCTACTATTCCCTGTTGCTGGTGGCTGGCGCGGTGATGGTACGCTATCTGCGCAGCCGCACCCGCCTGGTCAAGCTGGCGAACATGCTGACCGGCATGCTGTTTTTTGGCTTCGCCGTGCGGTTGGTCAGCGCGCAAAGCTAACCCTTCTGACGCACGCCACGGCAGCAACGCCGCCTCCGCCTGCTGCACCCTAAAATGGCAACGCGATGATGCAGCGGTGCGCACAGTTTGTGCGCATTGCCTGCATCGGTATGGATGCCGCATCCATAAGTATTCCATCTTGTATCCCAGACCGTATCCTATCTGGCCCGGCGCATAACGGCCGCGCACTTCACGCTATTCTGGCACGCAAACTGCACTCCTCCCGGTAGCCAATTAACCCGGGAGAACGATCATGTTTGATGCACTGCTGGATGAAGATGCCACCCAGCTGGCGGCGCGGGTGCGCGACGGCGAGGTTTCCGCGCGCGAGTTAACCCAGGCGACGCTGGATCGCCTGGAACAGCGGGAGCCGCTGATACAGGCGTTTTGTACGCTGACGCCGGAGCGGGCGCTGGCACAGGCAGAGCAGATCGACCGCCGTCGTGCGCGCGGCGAGCCGCTGGGCGCACTGGCGGGTGTGCCGCTGGCGGTAAAAGATTTGATCTGTACCGCCGGTGTGCGAACCACGTCAGGATCGGCCGCCTACGCCGATTTTATTCCCGAAGAAGATGACATCACCGTTGAGCGCCTGCTGGCGGCGGATGCCATCCTGCTGGGCAAGACCACCGCGCCGGAATTTGGCTACAGCGGTGTCGGCCATAATCCCCTGTTTCCCTCACCGCGTAATCCCTGGGATGTGAGCAAAACGCCGGGCGGATCGAGCGCGGGATCCGGCGCGGCGCTGGCGGCGCGGCTGTGTCCGATTGCGCTCGGCAGTGATGGCGGAGGATCGGTACGTATCCCGGCGGCCCACTGCGGTGTCTATGGACTCAAGGCCTCGATGGGGCGGGTACCGCTGTGGCCGGGCTGCCGCGATGAGCGTTATCCTGGCGTTTCCAGCTGGGAATCGCTTGAACATATCGGTCCGATGACGCGTAGCGTGCGCGACAGCGCGCTGATGATGTCGGTGATGGCCGGTCCGGACATGCGCGATCGGCACTCCATCCCATGCAGCGATGTTGACTGGCTGGCCAGTCTGGATCGGCCACTGCAGGGGTTGCGCATCGCTTTCAGCGCCGACTTTGGCTATATCGCCGTCGATGCGGAAGTGCGCGCCGTGGTCACCGCGGCCGCGCGTCGTTTCGCTGCGGCGCTGGGCGCAGAGCTGGAAGAGGTGGATCCCGGCATCGCTGACGAAAGCGCCAGCTTTGCTGCGCTGGTGGCGTTCGAAAGCGATCTGAGCGGCATGCGCCAGATGCAGAGCGAGCTGGGTGCTACGATGTCACCGCACCTGAGTGCCATGCTGCAGCGCGACTGGCGCGCGGAGCATTTCACCGACGCCAATACCACGCGCAAAAAGCTCTGCAACCAGCTGTGGCGCTTTATGCAGCGCTACGACCTGCTGCTGTCACCGACGCTGGCGGTGCCGCCGTTTGCGCTGCACATGCAGGGCCCGGAAGTCATTGATGGCCGCATGGTGCGCAGCGATCACTGGCTGTCGTTCTGCTTCCCGTTCAATTTTACCGGTCAGCCTGCCGCCTCGGTGCCTGCCGGCTTCACGGCCAGTGGTCTGCCGATCGGTATGCAAATTGTGGGTCGTCATCTGGACGATGGCCTGGTGCTGGCGGCCAGTGCCGCTTTTGAGCGCATCCAACCATGGAATCATCACTATCCTGCTGCTATTGGAGTTCTCCATGAGTAACAAATCTTCCCCTGCGCTGGAGCAGGAGTTCGAGCATGAGCCGGTGCCGCTTAGCCATCGCCACTCGACGGGTTCGGTGTCGGCGGTGTGGTTTGGCTTTCCGATGATCCTTACCAATGCGCTGTTCGGCGGCATTATCACCTGGCATCTTGGCTTCTGGCCGGCACTGCTGGCGATTTTGCTGGGTAACCTGGTGCTGTTTGCCTATGTCGGCGCACTTAGCTGGTTCGCCGGGCATACCGGTATGAACTTCGCGCTGCAGGCGAAGCGGACCTTTGGCACCAAAGGCTATATCCTGGTGTCCGGCTTTCTTTCTACAGTGGTGATAGGCTGGTACGCCTTCCAGACCGGCCTGACCGGGACGGTGATCAACCAGACTTTTGGCTGGAACGCGCTGGCGGTCACCGCGTTTGCCATGGTGCTGTATACCGGCGTCACCTTTCTCGGGGTGCGGGCACTGTCGGTGCTGGGAATGATTGCCGCTCCGCTGTTTGTGGTGCTGGGGCTGGTGGCGCTGTGGCTGGTGAGCAAGGATCATGATTTCACCACGCTGACCCAGTGGCAGGGCAGTCCGGCAGCCGCTGGCGCCATGAGCATGGGCACGGCGGTCACCATGGTGATTGCCGGCTTTGCAGATTCCGGCACAATGACAGCGGATTTTACCCGCTGGTCGAAGGACGGCAAATCAGCGGTGATCGCCGCGTTTTCCGCGTTCCCGCTGGCGAATGTGATTTCCTATCTGTTTGGTGTGGTGATTGTCGCCGTCGGCGCGGCGGTCGATCCGCTCAGCAACGGCGGTAACTTCCTGCCGCTGCTGATGGGGCACGGCATGCTGCTCTCCGTCATTGCCTTTCTGTTTGTGTTTATCAACCTCGGTTCGGTGTGCACGCACTGCCTGTATAACGGCGCGGTCGGTTTCAGCCATCTGTTCAGCAGCAAAATGCGCCTGTGGACGCTGATCCTCGGGGCCATCGGTGGCGTGCTGGCGCTGGCCGGCGTGTGGTCCTGGTTCCTCGAATGGCTCAGCCTGCTTGGCATGGTGGTGCCGCCGTTTGGCGCAGTGATGATTGTTGATCTGATCTTTATGGCAAAAATCAGCGAACAGCGTCAAACCCGGCGCCTGCGCGGCAGCGCGTTCGCCGCCTGGGCCATCGGCAGCCTGTGTGCGGTGATGGCCCACCTCGAATTCCCGCAGTTTGGTGAAGCGGTTATCGGGCTGGTCACCGCGGCACTGAGCTATACGCTGATCGTGAAATGGAAACCGGAAAGCAGCACGGCGGTAATGGAGAAAAGCAATGCCTGATTATATCGTTGATTCAACCCCCTATCCGTGGCCGTTTGACGGCAACTGCACGGTGCAAAACACCGCGCTGCTGGTGATTGATATGCAAACCGACTTCTGCGGCAAGGGCGGCTATGTTGACACTATGGGTTACGATATCTCCCTGACGCGTGCCCCCATCAAACCGCTGCAGCAGGTGTTAGCGCGCATGCGCGAATCCGGCTTCCCGATCATCCATACCCGTGAAGGCCATCGTCCGGACCTGAGCGATCTGCCGGCCAACAAGCGCTGGCGATCGCGGCGGATGCAGGCGGAGATTGGTGCACCAGGGCCCTGTGGCCGCATTCTGGTGCGCGGTGAGCCAGGCTGGGAAATCATTCCCGAGCTGGCGCCGCTACCGGATGAAGTGATTATTGATAAACCCGGCAAGGGCTCTTTTTACGCCACCGACCTTGAGCTGATTCTGCACAGTCGCGGTATCCGCAACTTAATCATCAGCGGCATCACCACCGACGTTTGCGTGCATACCACACTGCGCGAAGCCAACGATCGCGGTTTTGAATGTCTGGTGCTGAGCGACTGCTGCGCGGCGACGGAGTTGAAGCATCATGAAGCGGCGCTCAGCATGATTCATATGCAAGGCGGTATATTCGGCGCAGTGGCAGACTCGGCAACGCTGCTGGCCGCGCTGAACAGCCCGGCAGCGGCACGGGTGAGCTAATCCGGCAACGGACGCGAACGGCGGGCTGGCCAGGCGTTGAGGTGCCGGGCCAGCCACAACCGCACACCAACCCTGCGCGGGCGTGATGATGCAGTCTGACCGGCCTCCGCCGGTCATGGCCAACCTCAGCCGACGTTGCCGGCAATCGTCAGATAGTCGGTATACATTTGCGGTGCGCCGGAGAACGAGGCCATGGTGCGCCATTCATCATACATACGCTCGCTCTCCTGATGGTTTTTCACAAACGTCAGCGATTTTTCGGTTGAGACGTCCATCGCCGGATGGAAGCTGTTGAGCGAGTCGAGGCTCTCGATCACCAGCATCACCGCATACTGCTCACTTCGATTACCGCCGGTGCCCTTCAGCATGTGAAACTTCCAGCCGGGATAGTCATCAATGCGCGCGACGTTCTCAATCATAAAGCGATCAAAGTCGGCAGCCGTCACGCCAGCGCGCAGCGCCAGATGATGTAAACCGACCACGCGCGCCACGGCAGGTTGGGCATCGGGCTGAAAGTTTGGGCCGGGCGGCAGTGAGCTGTGGCGGTTTTCTGCCAGCAGCGAGAACGTGGAGAAGAGCGTTGGTAGCTCCCCGTAGGTGGCAAAGTTTTTCCACTCCTCAAGCAGCGCGCACGCCTCGGGCCGTTGTTGCCAGAAGGCGATGGCCTCAGCCGTGAGTGCTCCTGTGGGGGTGATGTAGCGGTCATAGTCTGCCTGGCTGGGAGCCTGATACAGCATCAGGTATTGTTCCTGGCGTTCGCCGCGCAGGCCTTTTAACAGCGACCATTGCCAGCCCGGATAAGCAGGAATCTGCGTGCCGCGCGCCTTGAGAAAGGCTTCGAAGGTCGCGGCATTAACGCCTTTCTTCAGATTGAGCCCGACGTAGTGCAGGCTGAACACCGGTTGCGTTGAGGTTGTCATAGAAACTCCTTGTGAATATGACAGGGCAGAGGCGCTACTTCGCTGTCAGAGCGAAACGCGCCGCGAAAGTCACCAGCAGCAACATCACGATGCCGGCGCTGAGCGTGGTGGTCAGGGACGTAAGCTGGGCGCTAAAGCCAATCAGCGCCGGGCCCAGCAGTAGCCCGGAGTAACCGCACAGCGTGACAGCCGGTATGGCGTAATGCGCGGCGACAGTGCGCTGGTTACCCGCCGCGTTGAATAAAATCGGCACGATATTGGCCAGACCGATACCCACCAGCACAAAGCCGAGCAGGGCGCTCCACAGCCAGACGGAGAAAATCGCTAATGCCAGCCCCCCGCTGGCGACGAGACCGCCCCAGGTGAGCACGCGGCGACTGCCATAGTGATTAATCAGCCGATCGCCAAACAGGCGCAGCGTGGCGACAGCCGTGGCGTACAGCGTGAAGCTGAAACCGGCCAGCTGCATCGACATGGCGCGTTCACTGTTCATAAACACCGCTGACCAGTCGAGCATGGCGCCTTCGGTGAGGAACAGCAGAAAACACAGCAGGGCAATCAGCACCACGTTACGGTGCGTCAGAGCGCGCAGCGTACCGCGCGTTGGTTTTGCATCCGTGCGGCGACGGGGCAACAGGGCGGTATGGCTCATCATCAGCAGCAATAAAATCAACGCACACAGCGGCAGCAGCGCCAGCAGGGGCGCAACCTGCAGCCACAGCAGCAGACTCACCGCGCCGGCGCCAGCAATGCTGCCAAGACTGTAAAAGCCGTGAAAGCCCGACATCTTGCTGACCCCGGCCTCGCGCTCCACGATCACCGCCTGATAATTCATGCTGACATCCATCAGTCCGTTGATCGCACCGAAGAGCAACAGCGCGCCCGCCATCGGCAGCGGTGCGTTTAGCAGCATCAGCAGCGGCAGATCCAGCGCCAGTCCGGCACCGCACAGCAGCAGCAGCGTGCGACAGCCAAAGCGGGCAATCAGCGCGCCGGTAAAGGGCATAACTGACATGGAGCCAGCGGCGATACAGAACAGCAGCAGCCCCAGCATGCCGTCATTGATCGCCAGTTGCGCTTTGGCGAAGGGAATAAGCGGCGCCCAGGCGGCCATGCCCAGTCCGGCGATAAAAAATAGCGTGCGCGTCGCGCGCTGCTGGCGCAGGTTAAGCAGATTACTGTTCATCATCACATCCCGGTGTAGTACGGCGTTTCATTGCCTGGCCTTATCCATGGTCGGGCTACAGGTAAACTGCAGCCTGTGCAGAAGCCCATAAAAACGTAATTAATGTTTAACAGTAACAAGACTTGTCCTGGAAATGACGTAACGTGTTCAGGTGGCTGTATTCAGTAGAGTTTATTTATGGCATACACGGAAGGCATTTTAAAAAAAGCGCGATGTGGGATGGAAACGGTAATGACGGATAAAGTCAACGATGACAAGAATTAATTTAATGAGCTGAAATATATGGTAATTATCCTGAGGTAATACAAGCATCTCGCGCATTGTGTAGCGGTGCAACTTATTGCGCGATAAATCGCACCGCTATCTACCTGGATGAATTACCTGCACATTGCTTAACTGAACAGCAGCGTTAATGTTCTTAATCGGCAATTAAAAATATAAATTTAGCTAATGATTGCTCAGCGTATTTAACAACCTGCAACCGTCAGCACCAGGTCTCTTCACTTACTCATCCAGCTGTAAATAGCAGACGCGCAGGCGGTGCCCGTCCGGGTCCAGCGCGGTAAAGGTGTAGCCAAAGTCCATGCGCACCGGCGATTGAATGATGGTGATTTCGCGCAGCACGCCCCATTCGTGATAAAGAAAATCGACATCGTCTTTACGCGCGGTTTTAAACACAATTTCGCTACGCGCTGCACTGGCGGGCAGAGAGAGTGCGGGTTCAACGGTATACTGCGACCAGATACCCAGTTTAAAGCCGCTCTCAAACACAAACATGGCAAAGGTCGGGCTGAGTTCTGCGGGTTTGATGTCGAACAGCGCGGCATAAAAGTCAGCACTTTTCACGACGTTGGGCACATAAATAATGGTCATGTTAGCGGTAAGCATGGTGATCTCCTTGTGTGTTTACCGCTGCATAGTAGGGGGAGGCTGTGACAGATTTTGTCAGGAGTCGATGGGTTAACTGATAATTTTCAGATCGGCTTTACGGTGCTTTTTCTGTTCCTGATAGAAATTCTCATGGGGTCCGATATCCAGCAGATACAGTTCCAGTTTATTTTCCACCCAGCTATAACCCAACAGCGTCAGGCGGTTATTCAGCTGAAATTTGTGCACGCGTAAAAAGTTTAAGTCACCTCTCTTGAGCTCACCGATTTCAGGCGCATCAACAATCCTGTCGATCTCATCCTCGACGATGGCACGCTGTGTATCGGGCAATTTATCGAGCGTTTTTTCAAAGCGGCGTGTTTGATAAACCTCGATGCTATTTTGTGGTTTTGGATCGGGGTGTTCGGCGGACATACGGCGAAACCTTCTGATTATCGACTTCAGCCTGGGCGATCAATACTTCAGCGATGAAGCTATACGGTAAGTCCGGATTATCCTCAGCAATCCGGCCGATCTTCGCCCAATGCTCAATCTGCTTTGGAATGCTGCGGCTGGCGGCTTCAGCGTGAATTTTTACGTCGCTCACGAAGTCATCGTCTAAACGAATACTTGTGGCCATGAATATTACCTCGCGGATGAAAGCGGTGATGGACTGACTGTTGTAATGTTGAGTTGCGATTACTGCTGCACGCGGCTAAGTATGCGACATTTTGTCGCTTATGGCAACTTTATGTCGCTAGCGTGTCGCGCTGTCCACCGGGTGACGCAAATGGTGATAATCCCGCCAGCGTTTCAGCAACTGATGACGCGTGCCGGGATAGAGTTCGCTGGTGACGCTGATCGCTTCAATGCGGTCGACGCGGAAATTGCGGAACTCCTGGCGCAGTTCGCACCAGCCGCACAGCAGGCGCACGCGTTCAAAGTAGCCAATCACCACCGGCCAGATGGTGCGGGTGGAGAGGTTATCCTGCAGATCTTTGTAGCGCAGGCTGATCTTGCTGCGCTGATGGATTGCCTGGCGAATCTGCGGCAGATGGGTTTCGAACAAGGCTTCGCCCTGGGAGGCGATCAGCAGCGACTGGTGATCGATACTCTGCGTAAGATGGGACGGAATCACAGCCTGGACTTTGGCCAGCGCATGGCGCGCGGCGGACTTAAGCTCATCGTCGGTGTGTCGGGTGACCCAGTTGAGCCCAAGCACCAGCGCATCAATCTCCTGCCGGGAAAACATCAGCGGTGGCAAATGGCCGTCGGATTTCAGCAAATAGCCAACGCCCGCGCTGCCCTCAATCTCTACGCCCTGCTGCTGCAAACTAAGAATGTCACGATAGACGGTGCGCACGCTGATGTGCAGCTGTTCGGCGATACGCTGCGCGGTCAGCGGATAGCGATGACAGCGCAGCAATTGCAGCAGTTCGGGAAGCCGCTGAGTTTTAGACATGATACGCCAGCCTTAAGCGAAGAACGCGCGCCGGCAGGAATCAGGCGCGCAACAGTCGGCTTAATGTAGCCAAATCCGCCGTGCTTTGCAGCTCGCTGATAGCCAGTAACTGCTGCTGGCGCGCCGGCACTTCATGGCGCAGCGCCTGACGCAGTTTGGCCGCCACATCTACGCCATCCGCCAGCGACTGCTGCCGCGTGCGGCGCTGCTGCAGCTGACGACCCTCTTTCAGCGTCAGCGTGACGAGATGAAAACGCCGCGCCGGGTTGAGCGCATCGGGCGGCGCGGACGCATCCGGCGTGCGACGCACTTTGGCCGCCAGCGGCATCACCGCCGGATTGAGTGCACCTTCGGCAAAATCTTCCAGCCGTAAATCGTCGTACATCAGCATGGCGGCAATCACGTACTCCAGGCTAAAGCGTGCTTCGATGCCGTTAGCCGGCACGCGAACTGCCGCCGCGATGTCACCACCCGGCGGGAAGGCGACCGTGATGTCATCAATATTTTCCAGCAGTGAGTCCAGCGAGTGACCTTCCGCCAGCCAGGCGCGCCGCAGCAGACGTGCCGCTTCGGCAGCGCTGTGAGTTCCGGCGCAGGTGGGGAAGGGTTTGAACTCCAGACCGGGGGTACTGATGCGCCACGGCGCGCCCCAGTTTTCCACCAGCCGTTGCGGCTGCGCCTCGCCGTTACTGCTGGCGGCGAGAAACGCGTCGAGCACGCCTTCATGCCGGCCATCGAATTTCGCCAGCGTCAGCTGCGCCGCCATCACCGCACGCTCTGCCGCCAGTCCGGCGTGCAGCGGCTTCACCGCTGAACCAAACTGAGCGCGCAGTCCGCTGGCCTGGGTCGCCGCGATGCCGAGCAGCGTGGCGCAGTCGGTTGCATTAAGCTGCAGCAGACGTGCCAGCGCGGCCGCCGCCGCCAGCGTGCCCAGCGTGGCCGTGTTGTGATAACCCAGCGCGTAGTGCTGCTGGCTGGCGGCCAGTCCCAGCCGGCCAGCCACTTCCACGCCGATGACATAAGCATCAAGGAACGCTTCGGCAGTGGCGGGCTGCTGCTGCTGCCAGGCAAACAGCGCGGGCAGAATCGCCACGCTGGGATGGCCGCGAAAATCGGCATGGAAATCATCGTAATCCAGCGCATGGCCGGCATAGCCCAGCAGTAACGCCTGTGAGCGTACGCTGCCGTCGCCATAAACCTGTCGCAGCGCCGGTAAGCCGCTGTCCGGGACCTGCTGCTGTAACACCGGCCAGCTCACAGCCAGAAAATCCTGCACGCCAGTGCGCGCGGCATCACGTGCCGCCGCATCCGGCTGGCTTTGCAGGATGCGCTCAGCCAGCGCGTGGCTCAGGTTCATGCCTGCTCCAGACTGCGCAGCGCCGCCACGGCGAGCTGTGCGAGGTAGCGTGAGGTGGGCAGCAACACCGCATCATTGATGCGAAAAGCCGGATGGTGCAACGCATAAGGTTCGCCAGTGCCGATCATCACAAAGGCGCCGGGCAGCTGTTGCTGATAAAAAGCAAAATCTTCGCCGATCGGGCTGGCTTCCACCACGCGCGCCTCAAGTCCGCTGGCGGTGGCCTGTTGCAGAGCAAAATCCGCCCAGTGCGCATCATTCACCACCGCAGGCGGACCGGCGTGCCAGTTAAACTCAACCTCTGCGGCAAAAGCCGCACCGAGGCCGAGCACGATTTCGCGGAAGCGCTGCTCCAGTCGCTCACGCGTGGACTGAGAGAAGGTGCGCACCGTGCCTTCCAGCCAGGCGCTGTCAGGAATGACGTTCCAGGTGCTGCCGCTGTGCAGCTGGGTGATCGACACCACCGCGTTGTCAGCGGAGGGGGCGTTACGGCTAATCAGCGTTTGCGCCGCGGAGACAATCTGTGCCGCGATAACGATCGGATCGTTGCCCTGATGCGGTTTGGCAGCATGGCTGCCGGTGCCGGTGATGCGGATATCGAAGCGATCCACCGCCGCGGTCAGCGCACCGGCTTTGCTACCCACCACGCCAGGCGGCAGCGACGGATCGTTATGAATGCCGAAAATCGCCACCGCCTCCTGCAGCGCGCCGGTGGCGATGACATCCGGCGCGCCCTGGCCGGTCTCTTCGGCGGCCTGGAACAGAATCCGCACGCGGCCGGGCAGCGTTGCCTCCTGCTGCTTAAGCAGAATCGCCGCGCCGAGTGCAGCGGAAGCGTGAAAATCGTGGCCGCAGGCATGCATCACGCCGGGACGCTCCGAACGAAAAGCGACGTCCGACTGCTCTTCAATCGGCAGCGCATCAATATCCGAACGCAGCACAATCAGCGGTCCCTGTGCCGGACCGACCTCTGCCACCAGACCGGTTTTCAGTGGCAAATCAACGATGCGAATCTGGTGCTGTTCCAGCTGCTGGCGCAGGCGGGCGGTAGTTTCAAACTCCTGATTGGAGAGTTCCGGAAAACGATGCAGTTCGTGGCGAAAGGCGATCAGCTGCTCGCCCAGCGCTGTTTCATTCAGTTGGCTCATGCCTGGCTTCCTTGTGATGCCGCCTGGCGCGTCAGCCAGGCATCGTGCGCGGTTTCATCCAGCACTTTTTTCATATATTGCGTGATGTGGCCTTTGCCGAGATCGGTGGTGTGCATGAGCACAAATCCGCGCTTGCGATACATATCAATCAGCCACGGATGGCTGATGGCGGTACCGAGCGAAACCGCCGGTGCGCGTAACTGGCCGCGTAAAATTTCCTGCTCCAGGCGATCCTGAACCTGGCGGCCAAACTGCTGCCCCGCATAGTCCGGGTGGGCGCCAAACCAGCCGATGTGCGGCAGGCCGAACGGACCCGGCAACGGGCCCCATGGATAACGCACGGTGACCGAGGAGACCATCACGCCCTGGGCATACAGCGCATACACGCCGTGGCTTTGCAGATGCCGCAGCGTTTTCTCGCGGTCAGCGGTGGCCGCATCAAATTTGATCCCCAGCGCCAGCGTGGGCGCATAGGCGGCATGCATCAGCGCCTGATAAGTGTCCACTTCGTCTTCTGTGACCTGACGAAACTCAAGTGTCATAGCTATCCCCGGAAAACCGCCCGGTGGGCGATAAAGAAAGAAGGCTCAGAGTAGCAGTAAAGCGCTGACGGCCTATATGTGAAATACGGATAAGCTAATGCAAATTTGTGAAAATGAAATGGCGGCTTTTTCATTGCACAAATCGCCATTTACCGTAGTATGCATAAAATACATAGCGCTATAACTATTTCGCATTAATCCTCTGAAATATAACAATTTTGTTATGGCGTTTTTCCTAATCAGGGTGACAACGTGTTAGCGATTAAATCTCCGCGTGCCTACGCACACGAACCGGGACTGCGTGCGCGCACCGGTGAATTCATTAAACCTTATGCTACGCATATCCGTATTTTCACCTCTCCGCGCGCCTGGCAGGCGGTTAATCCGCAATTAACGCAAAGTCTGGAAACCTGTGGTATTCGCTGGGAAATCGAGTATTTGCACGGCGAATGCACCGATGCGGCCATTGATACGCTGAAAAGCAATCTGCAACAGCAGCAGGCTGAACTGCTGCTGGCAATTGGCGGCGGGCGCGTACTGGATGCGGCTAAAGCGGTCGGCAGCCAGTTACCGGAAATCACCGTCGTCAATTTCGCCACCGTCGCGGCGACCTGTGCCGCCTGGTCGCCGGTGGCGATTATTTATGACGCGCAGGGCGGCCACGTGCGCAGCCAGCCGCTGGGCAAAATGCCTGAACTGGTACTGGTAGACAGCGAAGTGATTGCGCAAAGTGATGTGCGTTACCTCAAAGCGGGCATTGTCGACGCGCTGGCTAAATACTACGAGTTCTCTCCTTATCTGCGGCACAACCCCCACGATCTCGCCCTCGATCTTAAAGTGATGACCGCGCAGCGCGCGCTGGATGTCTATCGCCAGCACGGTGCCGCCGCCGTGCTGGCCAACCAGCAACAGCGCGTGACGCCAGATCTGGTGAAGGTGATTGATGCCAGTATTGTGCTGGCCGGCCTGGCCAACAGCGTGCGTGACGTGCTGCCAACGCCAGGCTTTGCCCATGCCATTCATAACCGTCTGACCCATCAGCCGGAGCTGCACCACTGGCTGCACGGTGAAAAAGTCGGTTACAGCCTGCTGGTGCAGTCGCTGATTGAGCACGACGGTGAGCCGGACGCCGCGCTGCTGGCGCTGCTGCGGCAGTATGATATGCCGCTGACCTTAGCGCCGCTGCACGGCGATCGTCGCGCAGCCATCAGAAGCATTGCTGAACAGATCAAATTCCCGGCGGCCAGCGCCGAACGTTTGCCGTTCCGCATCAGCGCGGATGCCTTAGAGCAGGCGCTGCTGGCGACCGAGAACGCCTTTTAATTGTTATCGACCCTTTTATTGACCAGGAAAAAATATGGCTACTTCATCTTCACGCCGCATCCGTTTAGGGCTGTTTGTGCAACCGGTTGGACAGCACGTGAGCGGCTGGCGGCTGACGGAAAATCTGGGCGATCCGACGGATATTGACTGGCTGATCACCATCGCGAAAAAAGCCGAAGCCGGTAAGTTTGATCTGTTCTTCGTGGGTGATGCACTGGCGACCAGCATGTATCGTCTGCCTTCCACCATGGCGCGTCTGGAGCCGTTAACGCTGCTGTCGGCGCTGGCGGTCAACACCAAGCGTATTGGCCTGGCGGCGACCGCCTCGACTACCTTTAGCGACCCGTTCACCATGGCGCGCAGCTTCTCGTCGCTGGACCACATTAGCCGCGGCCGCGCCGCCTGGAACGTGGTGACGTCGTTCTCTACCGATGTGGCGCGTAACTTCAGCCGCAGCGATATGCCTAATCATGCGGAGCGCTATGCGCGCGCGCGTGAATTCCTCGATGTCACCTATAAGCTGTGGGACGGCTGGCAGGCGGGGGCGGTGCAGCCCAACAAAGAGACCGGTCAGTACTTCATTGATGACAAAATTCAGCCGATTAACCACGTCGGCGAGCACTTCCAGGTGCAGGGTCCGCTGAACATTACCCGCTCACCGCAGGGGCGTCCGGTGATTATCGAAGCCGGTTCTTCCAGCGATGGGCAGAAGCTGGCGGCAGAGACTGCCGAGGTGATTTTCACCGCCTCGGCCAGCCTGGAAGAAGCACAGAGCTTCTACCGTTCGCAGAAAGATCAGGTGATTGCCGCCGGACGCAATCCGGATCACGTGGTGATCATGCCTGGCGTGATGCCGATCGTTGGCCGCACGCGCGAAGAGGCCAAAGCGCTGTGGAAAGAGCTCAACACGCTGGTTGATATCGACAACGGTCTGCGTCAGCTCTCGCTGCGCTTCAATATGGATCTGAGCCAGTATCCGCTCGACGGTCCGGTGCCGGAAGTGCCGCTGGGTGAAGGCAACCAGAGCCGCGTGAAACTGATGACCGACATGGCGAAACGTGAAAATCTGACGCTGCGCGAACTGGCCGCGGTAGCCGCCGGATCGCGTGGTCATCGGGTAATCGTCGGTACCGCGCAGGATATTGCCGATGACTTTGAGCTGTGGCTCAACGAGGGCGGCGCCGATGGTTTCAACATCATGCCGGCGATCATGTCCGAGCAGCTTGATTTGTTTGTGGAGCTGGTGATTCCGGAACTGCGCTGTCGCGGTCTGTTCCGCGAAGAGTACGAGTTCGCCACGCTGCGTGAAAACCTCGGCCTGCCGGTGGTGTGAGAGACAGACAGGAGCGAAACATGATCACCCTATCGAAGCGCGTACAGTCTGTGTCGCTCTCGGCTAACGCGGCGGCACGTCAGCTGACGCGCCAGCTAAAAGAGCAGGGCGTGGATATTCTTGACCTCATCACCGGTGAGCCGGATTTTGATACGCCCGCGCACATCCGTGCCGCCGCCAGCGCCGCGATGGATGGCGGTGAAACCCGTTATACGCCGACCAATGGCACCACCGCGCTGCGTAAAGCGGTGCAGGCCAAACTGGCGCGCGAGAATCAGCTGCAGTACGCGCTGGAGCAAATCTGTATCGCCAACGGCGCAAAACAGATCATCTTCAACGCGTTTGCCGCGACGCTAAACGACGGCGACGAGGTGATTGTGCCCACGCCATACTGGCCAACTTTTCCGGACAGTGTGCGTTTCAACGGTGGCGAGGCGGTGCTGCTGCCTTGTCCGCTTGAGCAGCAGTACAAGCTGCAGCCGGCGCAGCTGGCGCAGGCGATCACTGAGAAAACCCGCTGGCTGGTGCTGAACAATCCCGGCAATCCCTCTGGCATGGTGTACAGCGCACAGGAGTTGCAGGCCCTGGCGACGGTGCTGCGCGATCATCCCAATGTGCTGATTATGCTGGATGAGCTGTACGAACATATCCTGTTTGACGATCGTCAGCACGTTAGCCTGCTGCAGGTGGCGCCGGAGCTGGCTGAACGCATTTTGCTGGTGGGAGGCGTGTCGAAAACCTATGCCATGACCGGCTGGCGCATTGGTTTTGGTGCCGGGCCGCAGCCGCTGATTGATGCCATGGTAGTGGTGCAGTCGCAGAACAGTTCTGGTGCCAGCGCCATCAGCCAGGCGGCGGCGGTTGCGGCCTTTAACGGTGGGCTCGATTTTCTGCCCCCGCAGCGCGCCGCGTATCAGGCGCGACGCGATGTCATTGTGCAGCAGTTGCAGCAGGTGGCCGGCATTGAAGTGCTGCAACCTCAGGGCGCATTTTTTGTCTTTTGCCGCTGTGCTGGCCTGCTGAGCAAAACCCGGCCTGACGGCGCCGTACTGCATGACGAACAGGATGTGCTGAATTATCTGCTGGAGAGCGGTGTGTCCGGCGTGGCGGGCAGCGCTTACGGCCTGTCGCCGTATTTCCGTTTGTCGATCGCCACGGATATCGATAGCGTGCAGGAGGCGGGTAAACGCATTGCGCGCGCCTGTGCAGCGTTAATCTGACGGGCGGGTGTGGGAAGGCGTAATAGCCTGATCACCTCGCGGCACACTGTATGAAAGGATTGCATGAAAGCATTTCGGGTGCCGCGATTCAGGGGCGGTGATGCGGCAATTAGCCGGTTCCGCCCCGATTTCCGGCGACTGGATTAAATCAGAAAATCATCCAGCGAACCGCCAGCGTCAATCGCTGACTTTATCGGCGAGGGAGTACGACCCTGACCGGTCCAGAATTTCTCATTACCCTGTTCGTCGGTAAATTTATACTTCGCCGGACGCGGTGCACGTTTTGCTTTGCTCTTCGTTTCACCCTGGTTTAATTGCGCCAGTTCATTAATTGTAATGCCGTCTTTGCGCAGCATCTCTTTATATAACGCCAGCTTCTCTTCTTTTTCGCGCTGTGCAGCACTCTCTGCAGCCGTCTCTTCGCGGCGTTCGGCGACCACCACGGCAAACTTCTCCAGCATTTCATTTAATACCGCAACCTCAATATTACGTGCTTCAGCACGCAGCGTACGAAGATTGTTCAATGCCTTGAGTGCATCGCTCATGTATAAACCCTTATTACTGATACCACTGATTTGAAAGCGTGCATTCTACGGCAATTTTATTCAAATGGAAATATTCACCCGCCGACAGATTTGTCCGGAAATATGCCCCGACCTGTACAGTTTTTGATTGGGCGTAAAGATTTTTGTCTCTTCATTGATTACGCATAAACATGTTAGCGGCTGATTTAATATTACTCGCCACCTACGTTAAGCCGTTCATTTAACATCGCGGCATCTCACACAATATACGTCACGGCGATTTACAGCTTAATAAATGGCGCCATGTTAACAACGCAGCGATTGCTGCAGGATTAAAAGCATAACTGGTCCACCTTAGCGCAGAAAAGGAAACTTTATAAACACCTTTCCTATCGGCAGCGTAATTATAAATCAATGGCGGTGACCGGGTACGTAGCTGGTACATGCGTGGTGTTCAGATGCCAGATCAGGATGCAGGCACAGCCGTTCAGGCGGGGAGGCCGTAGCTCACGCACCGGTTGACTGAGATTAAGGATGATTTCAGGCGTGATAGTTTCCTGTAAAGCAGCCTCAGGGCCGTTACTCCCTGAAGCATAAGATTTTTTCGCAGTGTAAAGGCGTCAGAAAGGGCGTAACAATTTCTTGCAATGTTAATCTTAATGCGTATATTTCTCATTTGCTTTCTTAACTATATGCTCACCACAAAATAACGATAAGCCGATTGAGGAATATTATGTCTTGCAAAGAGATGCGCGTCCGGGACGCAGGTCTTGCGCCGCAGCGCGCGCTGCGCCTGTCACTGCTGGCAGTGCTGGTTGCCTCGGGTGTCGCTCAGGCGGCCGATACGCAAAACAGTGAGGCCACCCTGACCGTTGATGCCAGCGCCAGCGCGGAAGCGCAGCAGACGCAGGCCGCAGCGGATTACAGCGTGCCGGTGACGCGGGCCGGCACCAAAATGGCGCTGACCGCACGTGATATTCCCCAGTCGGTCACCATCGTTAGCAAGCAGCGCATGCAGGATCAACAACTGCAGTCGCTGAACGACATACTGAGCAACACCACCGGCATCCACGGTGTGGCCGCCGATATGGACCGCATCAATTACTATTCGCGCGGTTTTCTGATTGATAATTACATGACCGACGGCATTCCGACCGCGTTTGCCCAGCGCTGGAACCTCGGTGATGCGCAGACCGATACCGCGCTGTACGAACGCGTCGAAGTGGTGCGTGGCGCAACGGGCCTGCTGACCGGACCGGGCAATCCTTCTGCTGCCATCAACATGGTGCGTAAACATGCCGACAGCAAAGAGTTTACCGGTAGCCTTGAAGCTGGCTATGGCAGCTGGAATAAGCAGCGTTACGTCGCCGATCTTTCTGCACCGCTGTCACCGGAAGGCAACGTGCGTGGTCGCCTGGTGGCCGGCTATGAAGACAAAAACAGCTTCATTGAACGCTACGGCGCCGATAAGAAGTTTATCTACGGCGTGGTCGACGCTGACGTGACGGACGCCACCAGACTGTCAGTTGGTTATGAATTCAGCCAGGTAAATACCGATTCACCGATGTGGGGCGGTGCGCCGCGCTGGTACACCGACGGCACGCAGATCCACTCCCGTCGCGGCTATAACACCGCGCCAGAATGGGCTTACAACAACAAAGAAAATAAAAAGGTCTTTGTTAACCTGCAGCAGAATTTCGATAACGGCTGGAACATCACCCTTAACGGCACGCATAACGAGATGTTCCTCGACAGCAAGCAGCTGTATCTCGACGGTTACTTCGACAAAACCACTGGCGCAGGCGTCTCTGGTTATGCCGGCTATCCGGTGGTGGGCGGAACCGGCTACAACACCGGCAAACGTAAGGTGGATGCGGTCGATGCCTTCGCCAGCGGTCCTTATGAACTGCTGGGCCGCCAGCATGAGCTGATGGTCGGGGTGAACTACAGCCGTCAGGACAACAAATATTACAGCGCCTGGGCCAACATTTCGTCAGCCGAGCTGGGCAACTTTAATCAGTTCAACGGTGATTTCCCGGAAACTGACTGGAATCCGCGGGAACCTGCGGCCGACACCCAACGGGTGCGGCAGAAGTCAGCGTATCTTGCGACGCGCATCAATCTGGCCGATCCGCTGCACCTGATTGTCGGGGCGCGCTACACCAACTGGAACCGCCAGACGCTGACGGCAGAGATGGAGAAAAACAACATCACGCCGTACGGTGGGGTGATTTGGGACTTCTACGATAACTGGTCTGCCTACGCCAGCTACACTTCGGTGTTCCAGCCGCAGGATTATCAGGATGCGTCAGGCGCTTATCTCTCGCCGGTGATTGGCAAAAACTACGAAGCCGGCGTGAAGTCTGACTGGTTCAACAGCCGTCTGACCACCTCGGTATCGATCTTCCGCACCGAACTGGATAACGTCGGTCAGAGCACCGGACAGACCAATGCGCAGACCGGTAATACCATTTACGTGGCGAAGAAGGGTGTGGTAAGTCGTGGCGTCGAGTTTGAGGTGAATGGGGCGCTGACCGATAACTGGCAGATGACCTTTGGCGGGACTTCGTATGTGGCGGAAGACGCCAACGGCGATCGCTATAATTCACAGCTGCCGCGCACGTCGTTCAACCTGTTCACCAGCTATCGCCTGCCGATGCTGGACCAGCTGACGCTGGGCGGCGGGGTGAACTGGCAGGCGGGAACTTACGCGGATATCAGTGGCCCGGATGGCAATGGCACCTGGCGCACCCGTCAGGGCAGCTATGCGCTGGTGGATCTGTTCGCGCGCTACGACGTGACCAAAAACCTCAGCCTGCAGGCCAACCTGAATAACCTGTTCGACAAAGAGTACGACGAAAACGTCGACAGCACCGGCATCGTCTACGGCGAACCGCGCAATTTTATGCTGTCCGCGAAATACCGTTTCTGATCAGTAAGCCAGAGCCCAAAGCGGCACCTGACGTTCCCTCTCCCGCGTGCGGGAGAGGGTTAGGGTGAGGGGAAAACCGCACCCTCCCCAACCCATGCACCTCAACATCCCGCCGCAATATAATCCCCGTTGGCACTCACCGGCACCACGGTAAAAAACAGCACCAGCGCAAACATCACCAGTAATATCCCACCGGCGATCCGTACCGCTCTCAGCAGCGACACCGCCTGCGGCGAGCGCTCTGCCAGCCACAGCTGTCCGGCGCGCTGACGATAATGCTGCACAAACAGTGCCAGCGCCACCAGCGCCATGCCGGTACCGAGCGCCATACTCATCACCGCCAGCATGCCCCAGCGCGTAATGCCGATGACGCTGGCGAACAGCAGCACCGTCAGCGCACCGCTGCACGGCCGCACGCCGGTGGCAATGATAATACCCGCCCAGCTTTTCCAGTCGCTGCCGTGCCCAGCCGCGACGCCATGCGCGTGGCCGCAATGATCATGATGATGATGCTCCGCTGGCGGCCTGCGCCAGGCTTGCAGCAGCAGCATCACGCCCAGCCCGGCAATGAACACAGCGCTGGCTTTCTCCAGATACCAGCGGCTCAGGCTGAGATCGCCGGTGGTCAGGTTAAAACCAACCGCCAGAATAAAGACAAAGGCAATCGCGCTCAGGCCCTGCACCAGGCTGCCCAGCAGCGGCACGCTCAGCGCCACGCCGCGCGGGGGCTGATGGGTGGTCAGCCAGGTGGTAACGATAAATTTACCGTGCCCGGGACCCACCGCGTGCAGAATGCCGTAAATGAAGGTCACAGCTAGCAGCCACAGTCCGGCACTGTACTGGCCGCTATTGATTTGCAGTAAATGGGTAACCAGCATCCGGTGCAGCTGAATCTGATTTTGCAGCGCCCATGCCTGAAACGCGCTCCAGTGCAACGACAGCAGCGTCAGCGCGCTCAGCAGCAGCACGCTCGCGCAGAGAAATCCGGTTTTGGTGGCGGTCATAGTAATGAAGAAAGTGGTCCTGAATGTCACCAGCATGCGGATTTCTGCCGCGTTGTAAAGCCACGGCGGTTAAACGGCAGCCGCTCTCCGCATCGTGACGCATTCCCCTGCCTTGTGCAGCTGTCTATAATCTGCCGACAATTTCTCACGGATGCCTTTTATGTCTGCTAATTCTCCTTTGCTGGCGGTACAAGACGTCACGCTGGCCGTGCAGGGGCGCACCTTGCTGGCGCCGGTATCACTGCAGCTGTGCGCAGGTGAAACGCTGTTGCTCACCGGCCCGTCCGGCAGCGGCAAAAGCACGTTGCTGAAAATTATTGCCTCACTGCTGGAGCCCGATAGCGGCCAGATCCTGTTTCAGCAGCGGGATATTCACACGCTGAAAGTCGAACACTATCGCCAGCAGGTCTCCTACTGTTTCCAGACACCGCAACTGTTTGGTGACACGGTCTACGATAACCTGGCGCTGCCGTGGCAGCTGCGTCAGCAACAACCGTCGCGCGAGCAGCTGGTGGCGGCGTTGCGCAGTCTGCATTTATCCGCCGACATGCTGAACAAAAACGTTGCCGGACTCTCTGGCGGTGAAAAGCAGCGGGTGGCTTTGCTGCGCAATCTGCAGTTTCTGCCACAGATTTTGTTGCTGGACGAAGTGACCAGCGCACTGGACGAGCCCAATAAACAACGGGTTAACCAGCTGATTGCCGCGCTGGTGGCGGAAAAAGGGCTGGCGGTGATCCGTATCAGCCATGACGTACAGGAGATTGATGCCGCTGAGCGTATTCTGCGGCTGACCCCACCCGCAGCGGGAGAACAGTATGAATCAGCATAATATCAGCGACAGCTCGCTGCTGCTTTCACTCATGCTGGTGCTGGTAGCGCTGCTGATTAGCCAGAAAGAGAAGCTGGGGATGAGCAAAGACATTCTGTGGAGTGTCACGCGCGCTATTATCCAGCTGGTGATCGTCGGCTACGTGCTGAAGTCAATTTTCGATGTCAATAATGACTGGCTGACGCTGCTGATGGTGCTGTTTATCTGCGTCAATGCAGCGCTGAATGCGCGCAAACGCAGCCAGCAGATCGATCATGGTTTTATCATCGCGCTGGTGGCGATTACCAGCGGTACGGCACTGACGCTAACGGTGCTGCTGCTGAGCGGCGCCATTGCCTTTGTTCCCATGCAGGTAATCCCCATTTCCGGCATGATTGCCGGTAACGCCATGGTGGCGGTCGGGCTGTGTTTCACCAATCTCAATCAGCGCTTTAGCGACAACCAGCAAAAAATCATGGAGATGCTCAGCCTGGGCGCGCCGATCAAACGCGCATCCGCCGGGCTGATGCGTGACAGTATTCGTGCCGCGATGATCCCCACCGTTGACGGCGCGAAAACGGTGGGGCTGGTAAGTCTGCCAGGCATGATGTCCGGGTTGATTTTTGCCGGGATCGATCCGGTAAAGGCCATCAAATACCAGATCATGGTGACGTTTATGCTGATTGCCACCGCCAGCCTGTCGACCATCATCGCGGCGTATCTGTCCTACCGTCGCTTTTACACCGCGCGGGCGCAGCTCAAACCGTAGATCACGCCTGAAACCGTAGCGCCACGCCGCTGGCCTGTTCCGCGCTGACCACGATGGCGTCTGGCGTTTCCTGTCAGCGACGATCAGCTAAAATCCGGGCAGGTTATCTGCGACATCAGCTGCTGATAATGCTGATGCTTGCCCATCTTCAGCGCATCAGCCGCCTGCAACAGCGCGTTGTGATTGCTCTTATCCGCCAGAAAGGTCTGCTTGATTTTTTCGTCGTCGATGGAGACCGGCACGCGGCAGTGAGTGCGCAGATCGTTGATCATGGTCTGCTGCCGCAGCGCCAGTGCCAGATTCTCATACGGCGATACCGCCAGCGCAGACGTGGCACTCAGGGTGAGCAGGGCGATCATGGCAGTGAAAGGTAATGTTTTCATTTTGCTTCTCCTTGATGAACGGAAACGGCGGCCGGGCACTGGGCGGGATCGAACACCGTACCCCAGTCCTGTTTCATATCGACAACGGTCCAGCCATAGTGCGCGGCCAGCCTGAGACCGTTAACCAGTTTGCCGCTGGCCGGCGGATGCGCATCGTAGGCGTATTCCCGCTGTGCATCGGTGTGATGCACCAGCAGCCCGAAGGTGCTGGCGGCAGGGTTGCCCGAGGTGTATTGCAGCATCGGCACATCGCCGTCGCTGTTGCCGAACGCTGCTACCGGCCGATGACCCATGAACAGATGGATGGCCACCGGTTTGGCCGCTTCATCATCATAAAATGCACCATTCATGGTTTTCCGCAACTGCGTGCCGTTGTCGCTGAGTGAAAATTCCGCAAGGGAAAACGAGCCAACCACTTGCTCAGGTGGAATGCCGTACATCTGTTCCGCCAGCACGCGCATAAAATCGATGCCGCCGCCGGAGATAATCCAGGTGCGGAAACCGTGAGCGCGCAGATAATCCAGCAGCTGGCGCATCGGCAGATAGCCCATGCGATCGTAGCGGCAGCCAAAACGCGTATCCCGCTGCGTCGCCACCCAGTTCTGCACGCGTTGTGCAAACTCATCGGTGGTGATACCGCTGTGCGTCAGTGTCAGCAAATGCATCAGCCCCTTTTTCCCGCTGGCGGCAATAGCGGCCGTGTTGTTGCTGAGCACCGCCTGCACCAGCGCATCCTGCTGCCACTGCGGATGCTACGGTGCCAGCCGTTTCACTTCATCGAGCGCAAACTGCAGCTGAAAGGTGAGCGGTGCTTCCGGCCATAGCGTGCCGTCATTATCGAACACCACGTAGCGCTGGTTAATAGGAATAAAGTCAGCGCTGCCGGCGCGGGTGGTTTCATCCACCCACTGTGTAATGGCACGCTTTGCCGCACCGTCACGCCAGGCGGAGAGATCGTCAGCCTGACTGACGCCAGCGAGGCACAGCGTGAGGCCCGCCAGTATAGAAACAGTTTTCATCGGCGACTCCTGTGATGTGGAACGAGATCGGGCAGCGCATGAATACGCCACAGGCGGCTCCACGCATGGCCGGCAAACATCAGCGCCTGACGCAGTAAATGGCGGCCAGTCCACAGCACCGCGACGAGGAGAACCACGGTTGCGGCGAGCAGCAGCCACTGCCACCAGGGGCGTTCAGGCCCGGCACGCAGCACCTGTTCGCTGCCGGCCGTGCGCGCAGGCAGAATGTCATAGTGATGGGCGGGCAGCGTGGCGAGCTGCCATGTCTGTTGTCGGGTATCCCACCAGCGCAGCTGCACCGGCGGCAGCGTCAGGCTGCCGGCGATGTCCGGCAGATAGCGCAGCCGCTCGCGTCGCTGGCTGCCAGTGATTTCACCGCGTCCGCTGGTCAGGACGCTAACCTCGGGCGTCAGCAGCTGGGTAATGGCACCGGGCAAATCGATCAGCACCGGTGGAATCTGTCCGGAGACCACACCACTGGCCTGCAGCGTAATCTGACGTTCCACCACGTCGCCTGCGTGTAGCGCGTCGCCCTGCGCGGCACGATACAGTGTCACTTTTTCCTGCAGATGAAGCGTGGCGGCGGGCAGGAAGCGATCCGGCTGCTGCACACCCGGCGGCCAGCGCACATTTTTTTCCAGCGCTGGCAGCGTAACGGTCTGCGGCGGCTGGCCCGCGGATTGCAGGGTGATGTGCAGCGCCGGCAGCTGCAGTTTGCCCTGATCCCAGGCCATCAGCTGGCGCTCCATGCGGATGCCGCTCCAGCTGACACCGTCACGCTGACGCGATACCAGCTGATTGGGAATGGCCGCCGGCAACAGCGTGCCGTTGCTGACCGGGAAGTCAGGCCACTGTGGCGGCGGGTTAAACCAGCTATCGGTCCAGTAGGTTACCGCGACGCGCAGCGGCTGACCCGGCACCAAACGGTCATCGCCAACCAGCTCGCGCGTGATGTCCATCGCGGCGCGCGCGGGCCCGGTCAGCAGCAACAGGCAAATCAGCAGCGTTCTCATGGTGACTCCTGACGATAGAGATTTTCCAGCAGGCCACCGGGCGACAGGCTGAGATTGTCGTACCACTGACTGACCTGCGGTGCCGCGTGACCTGCAGGCTGCATGACCTGCTGCGCGACGCCCTGCTGTTTGTGCAGGTCTTTTTTGCTGCCGTCAGGATCGTAATCCTGCTCTTTTCCCTGTGCCGCCTGGCGATCGCGCTCCTGCTGACGAAGCTGCATCACAATGCGCGCGATGCTGGCGCGATTTTGCTGTGCCATTCGCCAGTCGGGACGCAGGCTCAGCGCCTGATCGTAATGCTGCAGCGCCTGCTGCCACTGTTTCTGCTGCGCCAGGCTGTTGCCCAGCCACAGCAGCGATTCAGGCGTCACGGGTGCCTGACGAAAAGCGCCGCTGGCGTCGGAAAAATCACCGGCATAGTAGAGCGCAATGCCGCGGCGCAGCGGATCAACATAGTGCTGCGCCGCGCGCGCGTAATCCTGCCGTTGAAAGGCATGTTGCCCTTGCAGGTCGGGCGGGATAAACGCATCCAGCAGCGCGGCGGCGGCCGGCGGCGTTATCCCACTGAGCGGCAATACAATCAGCACTATCAGTATCTGACGACGCCACCACAGCAGCAGCAACAACATCGGCGCAATCAGCCAGTAGCCGCTGTTGTGCCACGGCAGATCCTCGCGACTGTTTTGCTGGGCGCTGAGGCTTTGCTGAATATGGTGCCTGATGGCAGGCAGATCGCTGTCATCGGGGGTGGCGAGCGTAACCGCCACGCCGTTGTCGCGTAGCTGCTGGAAGCGCGCCACGTTGAGGCGGGTATCAATAGCCTGACTGGCGAAAGCGGGCGGCAAGGGGCCGCCGGGCGCGGTGCCGGGCACCCACAGCTGCAGCGGCAGCGAGGTCTGGCTGAGCAACCGGGCATCTTCCTGGCGCAACGTATCGGCCACCAGCACAATGCTGCGCGGCGTGTCCGGCATATTATCATCGGCAAGCCTGAGAGCGGCCGCCAGGCCATTGCCCTGACCGTCCGGCAGTAACGTTGGCTGCTGCGCCTGCAAGAACAGCGAGTAAAAGGCCGGATCGTTGGTCAGCGGCGTGGTCAGCCAGGCACCGCCGCGATACACCACCAGACCAAAGTGGCTACCCGGCATCTGCTGCATCAGCTGAGCGATCTTATGCTGCATGCGCTGATGCCGGTCGGGCGGGAGATCCTGCGCCAGCATGCTGAGATCCTGTTGCAGAATCACCATCACGTTACTTTGCGGCGTAACGCCGCCCGGCAACGCCTTCTGCCATGACGGCCCTGCCAGCGCCAGCACGCCGAGCGCCAGCAGCCACGGAACGGGTGACAACCGCTGCAGTCGCTTACCGGTAATCAGGGCGTGAAACGGCGCTGTCATAATGCGCTGCCAGGCGCTGCGCGGCGCGCGCAATAGCCACGCCAGTGCCAGACAAATCAGCAGCCCGGACAGCCACCACGGATGCATAAAATGAAAGCCATTCATGCTGCACGCTCCCGCAGGCGCGCCAGCAACAACGCCGCGGTTAACAGCGCCAGCGCCGCGCCGAGCGGCCAGGCAAACAGCGGTCGCGTAAACGACAGACCGAGCGTCGCCACCTGCGCGGGCATTTGGGCGTCAATGGTTTGCCAGACACGTTGCAGTGCGCTGCCTGAGGTAGCCGCCTGAAACGCACTACCGCCTGTGATGCGGGCAATATCCTGCATCAGCGCGCTATCGACTTTGTCCTCGCCGCTGGCGTTAATATCGCCAAAGGCGATGGTATCAACCTGCACCTGATGCTCTGCTGCCAGCTGCGCAGCGAGGGCGGGCGGCAGCTGTGAAGCGGTATCGTTGCCGTCGGTAAGTAAAATCACCATGCGGCTGGCGTCCTGTTCCAGGCTGCTGTCCAGCAGTTTGACCGCTACCCCCAGCGCATCGCCGATGGCGGTTTGCTGGCCCACCATGCCGGGTGCCAGCTGGTTGATGCGCGCCAGCAGTGCCTGCTTATCGGCGCTGATCGGCGCAAACGGCCACGCCTGACTGGCAAAAATCACCAGCCCGATGCGATCGCGGGTTCGCTGGAGCACAAAATTGTGCACCGAGCGCTGCACCGCCTGCAGGCGAGTGGTGCCCGCGCCGGCGTCGTTTTTCGCCATCGAACCGGAAACATCCAGCACCAGCACCACATTGCGCATCGGCTTATGCTGTAGCTGCGGTGGCAACAGCAGCTCAGGGCGCGCCAGCGCGGCCAGTAACAGCAGCCACACCAGCCAGAACAGCAGCGTTTGAGACCAGCGGCTGGCCGGTGGGGCATTCTCCAGACGCAACTCCCTCACCAGTTCCGGCAGGAACGGCACGCGCACCTCTTCGCTGACCGGCTGGCGTGGCGGTAGCAGAAAGCGCGTCAGCAGCGGCAGCGGCAGCAGGAGCCAGACCCACGGCCAGGCAAAATCGAAGCGGGTAAGCAGTTCAGACATCGGGCAGTGCCTCCAGCCAGCGCCGCAGTTGGCTGCGCAGGCGCTGCATTTCATCAGGCGACAGGCTATTGTCCGACTGGCAGTAACCGTCAAGCAGCCGCTGATAGGTTGCAGCATCCAGCGGTAGCTCCTGCAGTAACTGGCTGAGGCTCAGTTCACTGACCTGAGCACGTGGCTGGTGCACCAGCCGCACCCGCTTAATCAGCCGCAGCCAGCTATCAATGCTGTTGTCGTGACGTAAAACCTGACGCGCTTCACGCCGCCAGCGGTTGCGCCGCCAGCGCGCTGTGCGCCACAGGGCCAGCAGCACAAGCAGGGCCGTTAACGCGCCCGCCAGCCACCACCAGCCCGCAGGCAGCGGCAGCCAGGAGCCCGCGGGCGGCAGGTCAGGATGCAGTAGTGGCGGAACGCTAAAGCCTTTTTCCAGCATTCTCGTCGCCCTGCGTCAGCTGACGCCATAACGGTTCACTCACCACAATGTGCTGCACGCGGATGCCGAGCCGCAGCAGTCGCGTCTGCTGCTGTGCCAGCCGGGCGGTGACCCGCTCGCTAATCTGCTGACGCAACGCGGGCGAAAGCGGCAGCGTAACGTGCTGATGCTGGTAATGCGCGGCGAGATAGCCCTGATGCGGAAGCCGCAGATGCAGATCGTCGAGCAGCACAAAGGCGGTGATATCACACCGGCGCGCCAGCGCCGCCAGCAGCGCGTCACTCTGAGCGTCAAGATCGTGGAAATCGCTGATCAGTGCCAGCCAGCTTCCGGCAGGCACCTGAGCGCGGATACGTTGCAGCACCTGATGGAGTGGCAGACTGCTGGCGGGCTCCTGCGGATAGCGCGCCGGCAGCTGATTATTCATTTGATGCAGGTCGTTCAGGCACGGCGCCAGGGCGAGTTTCGGCGAGCGGCAGCGCTGCAATCTCAGGGAATCATCGCTGAACACGGCGGCCCCGAGACGATCGCCATCGTGCCAGCTACGCCACGCCAGCAGCGCTGCCAGATGGGCGGCGGCGACCGATTTGGTGTGCCCGCGTGTGGCGAAATACATATCCAGGCGCTGATCGACCAGCAGAAATACCGGCCGCTCGCGCTCTTCGTTATACAAGCGCACCCAGGGTGTGCGCAGACGCGCGGTGGCCTGCCAGTCGATCAGCCGCACATCATCGCCCGGCTGATAGCGGCGCCGGCTGTCAACATTGAGTCCGCGTCCCTGCTGACGCGACACGCGCTCGCCGGCCATCGCGCCGGGTGGCAGCTGAGCCGGCGGATTGCGCAGCTGCTGCGCTGCACCCGCCAGCGCCAGCAGGCCGGGCAGGGTGACGGCCAGTGCGGTATCCGTCATGCGACCACCGCATCCAGCAGCATGCGCACCACGTCATCGGCGGTCACCTGGTCGGCGCTGGCCTGATAACTCAGCAGCAGACGATGCCGCAGCACGGCCGGGGCAATGCGCTGAATATCGTCCGGCAACACCGCATCACGCCCTTCGAGCCACGCCTGCGCGCGCCCGGCGCGGTCCAGTGCCAGCGTGCCGCGCGGGCTGATACCCAGCGCCACATAACTGGCAAAGGTGTCGCTGACCTGCTGCGGCTGGCGCGTCATTTCCACCAGCGAGACGATGTAATCTTCCACCGTGGGCGCGACGTAAATGTCGGAGATGGCCTGCCAGCAGCAACCCATATCCGCCTGGCTGATTTTCACCGGCGGCGGCGCAGCGGCGCTGACGGCAGAGGTGTCCTGTTCGCGATATTTTGCCTGCTGTTCGGCGCGCACCAGCTGCATCACGCGCTGTTCATTCTCTTTCGAGGGATAGTGCACCAGCACTTTCATCAGGAAGCGATCCAGCTGCGCTTCCGGCAGAGGCCAGGTGCCTTCCTGATCAACCGGGTTTTGCGTCGCCAGCACCATAAATACGCCGGGCAGCGGCCAGCTGTTGCCCGCCACCGTGACATGACGCTCCTCCATGGCTTCCAGCAACGCCGACTGCACGCGGGCCGAGGCGCGGTTGATCTCATCGGCCAGAATCAGGTTGCCGAACACCGGGCCTGGCCGGAAACGAAACTGCTCCTCTTCACGCGTGGCGTGTTGCTGATAAATTTCGCTGCCGGTGATATCCGAGGGCAGCAGATCCGGTGTGAACTGAATACGGCTGAAGTCGCCTTCAATGTGGCGCGCCAGCTCACGCACCGCACGGGTTTTGGCCAGTCCGGGCAGTCCTTCCAGCAGAACGTGGCCGTCGCACAGCAGCGCGATAATCAGCATGCGCACCAGCTCTGGCTGACCCAGCACCTGCTGGTTCATGCTCGCTTCCAGGTCGAGAAACCGTTGCCGCAGGGTCATTGCGTCACTCCCTGTTTTTCCCGCTCAAGCAGCGTGGCGATACCTACCAGGATCGGCTGAGCATAGGAAAAAAACGCTTTGATGCCGGGACAGAGATAGTTAAGGCCGGGTTCACCCTCTGCGCTGCGCACGATGCGGTTTTTCGGGCATTCGCCCCAGCATAATTTGAGGTAAGGACAGCGTTTGCAGACGGCGGGCAGGGAGTCGCGTTTCCCGAGGCCAAACGCTTTTTGCCGTTCGGAAAACGCCAGGTGCGCCAGTTTAGTGTTGGCAATATTGCCCAGCTGATACTCCGGATAGACGTAGTGATCGCAGGCATAGATATCACCGTTTTGTTCAATGGCGAGGCCCTTGCCGCAGAACTCTGAGGTCACGCAGATCTGGCCCGGCAGGCCCAGGGTTTGCGCCACTGCCGTTTCAAACAGGTTAACCTGTACGCGGCCTAAATCATTGTTGACCCACTCTTCAAACACGGCGATGAGAAAGCGTCCCCAGTCATCGGGATCGACCGACCAGTCGGTCACCACCGAGTCGAGATCGCCCGGCCGCGCGCGGCGGGAACCGCTCACCGGGATGCTGTCATCGCGCCAGAACTGCGGCGCGGTTTGGGTAAAATCGACCGGCTCGACGCAGGGATTGAATTGCAGATAGGTCGCGCCCAGTTCGCGCGTGAGAAAGCGGTACACCTGCAGCGGAAAGCGTGCATTGGTCCGGTTGACCGTGACCAGCGCGTTGAACGGCACGCCGTGGCGTTGCAGCGCCGCCACACCCGCCATCACTTTGTCGAAAGTCGGTTTACCGCTGCGTGTTACGCGATAGCGATCGTGCAACTCGCGCGGGCCATCAATCGACAGCCCGACCAGAAAGTGATGCTGCTTCAGAAAGCGCGCCCAGCTATCGTTCAGCAGGATGCCATTGGTTTGCAGATCATTCTCGATGCGTTGTCCTGGCTTCTGATACTTTTGCTGCAGCGCCACCACCTTTTCGAACCACGGCAACCCCATCAGCGTCGGTTCACCGCCTTGCCAGGAGAACACCACCTGATCGCCATCCTGACTATCAATGTACTGGCGAATATAGTTTTCCAGCACTTCATCGGACATGCCGCTGTGATGATCCTGCTGCAGCAGCTGCTCTTTATGCAGGTAAAAACAGTAGTTGCAGTCGATATTGCAGCGCGAGCCGGTGGGTTTGGCCATTACGTGAAAGCGGCGTTTATACGCCGGGCCGATGCCGTTGTATTTTTCCGCCGAGGGCAACGGGCGAACCGGCAGTGTGGTGCTGTATTTCATCAATGCCTCCGAATACCGGGCACGGCGTGCCCGGCTGTGAGTGATAACTCAGTTGGTGGCCGGGCTGCCTTCGTCAATCAGTTTCTGCACATCCGAAACGGTGAAAGATCCGGGTTTCTGACGAGGCGGGAACTCTTTGAAGCTTTGCAGCATTTCTGCGGCATATTTCTGCGCGCCACCCAGCAGGAACAGACGGTCATAGAACCAGTGGTTGTAATCCATACCGCTGTCACCGCGCTCCAGCGGGTCGATCTCCAGGTCGAAGATCAGTGGCGTGCGCAGTTTAACGAACGGATATTTCCACAGGTCGAGGCCGGTGTGTTCCTGAATCATGAAATGCGCTTTCCAGCGACCGTAGCGCATCGCTAACAGATCGCCGTCATCGCTCCAGTAGAAGAACTCATTACGCTGGTCGGGCCCTTTGCCCTGCAGGAAATCCAGCTGGTTGTAACCGTCCAGATGCACTTTGTAGGTCATGGCGCTGGTCTTATAGCCTTTCAGCAGCTGCTGTTTGATATCCGGCACGCCCGCTGCGGCAACCAGCGTCGGGAACCAGTCGTTGCTGCCGAAAATATCGTTGATCATCGTGCCGGGCTTAATATGCCCCGGCCATTTGATCATCGCGGGGACGCGGAACCCGCCCTCCCAGCCGGTATTTTTCTCACCGCGGAATGGCGTCATGCCGGCATCAGGCCAGGTGGCGATCATCGGACCGTTGTCGGTGGTGTAAATCACGATGGTGTTATCTTCGATACCCAGGTCTTTAATTTTCTTCAGCACCTCGCCGATCATTTTATCGTGCTCAACCATGCCGTCCGCGTAGTCGCCGAGGCCGGTCACGCCCTGATCCTGCGGTTTAATGTGCGTTTTGTTGTGCATGCGCGTGGTGTTGAACCAGGTAAAAAACGGTTTGCCCGCTTTGACCTGACGCTCCATGAAATCGTTGTTGGCGGCGAGGAACTCTTCATCCACCGTGCCCATACGTTTCACGTTCAGTGGCCCGGTATCTTCAACCTTGCCATCCGCGCTGGCTTTAATGACGCCGCGCGGACCGAACTGTTTACGGTACTCAGGATCTTTCGGATAGTCCGGGTTCTCCGGTTCTTCTTCGGCGTTCAGGTGATACAGATTGCCAAAGAACTCGTCGAAACCGTGTGCGGTAGGCAGGAATTCATTGCGATCGCCCAGATGGTTTTTACCAAACTGACCGGTGGCATAGCCGAGCTGTTTCAGGATCGAGGCAATGGTCGGATCTTCTTTCTGCAGGCCCTGCGGCGCACCTGGCATACCGACTTTACTCATGCCGGTGCGGAACGGCATCTGCCCGGTGATAAACGACGAGCGTCCGGCGGTGGAGCTTTGCTCGGCGTAATACGAGGTGAATTTGGCGCCCTCGGCGGCAATACTGTCGATGTTGGGCGTTTTGTATCCCATGGTACCCTGGTTATAGGAACTGATGTTCCAGTAGCCAATGTCATCGCCAAAAATCACCACGATGTTAGGCTTGCCCGAATTTTGCTCGGGCGCGGTAGAGGGCGTCGGGGATTGAGGAGCCGCATGGGCGCTCCAGGAACAGCAGGCCACAGATAGCATGGACGCTAATAGTGACTTGCTAAAAGGTAATCTGGACATTTCTGCACTCCGATAATTGTATTCCGACCAGGTCAGAATTTTTCCGACCGAATAAGTGCTGCGCAGACGGTTATTTCCTCCTTACCCTGAAAGGACGGCAGATGAATAAACGCATCTTTTTGATAGCTATTTCCCGGTGCGGAATGGCGGTGCTCAGTCAGTCTGATTATCTGTGATTTTAAATAGTTTTTATTAAAGCGTGGCCCGCTGCACGCAGGCTGCGTGCAGGCGAAAAATATGCGGTGTGCGAGAGGATATAAGTAACCAAGGTATAAAAATGCAAAAAATGAGCAGGCTGTGTATCTGGTTATGTAGCAACCATAGCGGCTCATAACTGGAATGCCAAGTGCTATTTTAAAAATGTGAGCGGCAGAGTGATTTTTTTCTGCTGTATCGCACTGCTCCGCATTTCGTCTAGGGAATTTCTTATTTTGAATAAGCTTAAAATAACTTAATATATTGTATTATATGAATAAATTTTCTGTGGGCTGAAAGTGGCTGGTTATTTTTTACGAGGCGGGTCATATTTTTCAGCGTTCAGGTTTGCGTTATTTTTATGGCTCACCTAAGCCTTAAAAGGCCATCCGGAACGGGATGGAATCAATTAATCTGGGGTGATTTATGAAAAAAATTACGGTAGCAATAATGTCATTGCTGGTGGCGTCAACTTTCTCTTTATCGGCTCTGGCAGCGCAGGAGATTACTAAAGAAGAGGCTAAGCAGTATCAGGAAGTTGGTAAGGTTAGTACCAATAATGAATACAGTTCACCGGCAGAGGCCATGGCTGAAATCTCGAAAAAGGCCGATGAGATGGGGGGTAAATATTTTGTGATCACCTCCGGCAAAGAAGGCAAGAAAATACAGGGTACGGCAACAGTGTATAAATAATAAATTATACGCTGCAAATCAGGCGTCATAGTCATTGCAACAGGCCGTTTTAATAACGGCCTGTTGTCGTGTTTCTATTTCTACAGTAAGCGATGAGATTAAGATCTGGTTCGCTTGCCAGGTCGTCAGCAGGCAATCTACTCCGACAATGCTTTCATAGCTGAAACCGCAGCGCCACGCCGCTGGCCTGTTCCGCGCTGACCACGATGGCATCCGACTCTTCGCGAAAAGGCACATCGCCCAGCAGCAGGCTGGCTTTCACCCTGCGTAAGTCGCTGCTGCGTAGCGTCAGCGCGGCCATACGCGCACTGCCGTCATAATCGGGCGGCAGGCCGGTAAAGCGCTGCGTCACATAGTGCGCAGCGGCAAAGCGCACGGTGGCCACGCCCGCTTTCAGCACAAACGCGCCCTGCTGGCAGGCGGTGAGCTTATCGGCACCAAATAAACGACTGTAGGGCAGCGCGGCGGCTGCCGGATCCTGTGCCACCACCACAAACTCAATAATATCGGTCACCGCGTTGGGATGCTGCTGCCACACTGTCTGCCAGACCGCCTGCGGTGTCTCATGCTGGCAGAAAAAACTGCGTCCATTTGGCACCAGAGCGGGGCGCAGGCGAACGGTGCGAAAACGCGCCTGCTGTGCGCTGCCATCCGGCAACTGCACCGGCCGGTAAAAACTGGCGGCGGGATCGCCATCAATACCCTGACTTTCCAGATAGCGCCACACCGCATCGGCATCGCCGGTTTTCCATACCAGACCGCTCAGGCCCGCCGGTGCCTGCCAGATATCCTGACGCTGGTGCGCACGCCCGGCTTCATAGCCCAGCAGTTCCAGATAATTATCACCAAACACCGCCAGATGATTACTGGAGCCCAGCGAGTGATGGCCGCGTGGCGTGAGCTGGAAACCGAGCCGGCGATACAGCGCGCTGGCGTCATCCAGCCGATCGGCAACATTGATCACTGCATGATCGAGCTGTGGAACGGGTACCGGTATCGCCATTATCTGCCTCCTGGTTCGCATCATTACGATGACCGCGGTGTCGCGCTGCGTTCGGCTTCGCGTTGCGGTTGCCAGGCAAGCTGCACTTCGGCGCCGAACGCCCGGGCAATATGGCTGACCAGCGTCGCGGCCTGCGCCGATGATCGCTGGCGCGCGCTGGCATCCTCGCTGTGCAGCACGCCTTCCACGACGACCTCTGGCGGCAGCACGTTCCAGCTGTTGCCACCCTGAAAGCGGGTGACATCCAGTCCGGCGGCCGCCAGCGCGCTGACGATGTGGCTGCCGGTAACGATACTGTCGATGCCCTCATGGGGACGTGCAGCGTGAGCGCCTTTGCCGTGAATGGTGATATGAAAATGGTCAGTAAACGCTGCCGGTGTGGCAGATAACGTGTGTGTCATGGTCATCCCTGCGGCTGTTCAGGTAAGAAAGGTTCGCCCAGCGTTAGCATCAGGCGGTTGGCCCAGGCAAAAAACGCGGCGGACTGGATCAGGTCCAGCAGCTGCAGCGTATCCAGCCCGTGCTCGCGCAGCGCCTGCAGCTGGGTCTGGCTGCTGGCGACCGGGGTTAGCGATAAGGTGGCGACAAAATCGATAATCGCCGCCCAGCGCGCGGACTGGCCGTGTGCCAGCTCGGCACCCGGCGCGACATTCAGAAGTTTCTGCACCGCAGTCTCATCTTTTGACAGCTGACTGGCTTTGCGGGCATGCACGGACGCGCAGTAAATGCAGCCGTTGACTTTACTCACCACCGTGGCCGCCAGTTCACGCTCGGCGCGAGGCAAACCGCCCGGCGTGTAAAAGATGCCTTTATCCGTCAGCGTGCGTTGTTCCAGCAGCGGCAGATTGCGCGCCAGCAGACGGAAATAGTCGGACTCGCTATGACCGTTTTTTGCCAGCGTCGCCTGTTCTTCCGCCGTAAACTCGCTGAGCGGTTTGGCTGGCAGCCACGGCTCCCAGCCCAACTCCTGCTGGGTAAACGCGGTGAGCGCAGTCTGTCCGCTGGCCGTGAGCTGGGCGCTATGCCATTTGCCGGCCACCGCATGGGGCTGCGCGCGCGATGCTTCACCGCTCAGCAGGCGCAGGCCGGTCAGCAGGCGACTCTGAAAGCTGACAAATCCCACCAGCTGCGCCAGCGTGACGATGCCGCGCGGCGTCCAGCCGGCATGGCGCAGCGTGGTCAGTTGTTGCGGTGTGGCGTCGACCGGATGCAGGCTCAGCAGTTCAGCAAAGGCGCGACCGGCGGCAAAGCGCGCATCTGCCGGAGTTTCGCTGGGTTGCTGCTGATAGTGTGCCTGCAATGACGTGACGCCGTGCCAGCCGGCGACCTGCCCGGCGAGCGCGTAGCGCTGCGCCAGCGGGAAATCGTCGTCATCCTCGCCAAACAGCACCTCATAGCTGCCCTGAGCGTGTCGGGTCGCGGCCTGACGCACGTTGCGCGCCTCTGCCAGTTGCGCCGCCGGGTCGATATCGGCCAGTGCCGCCAGTAAATCTGTAGCCTGAGACATGGTTTTCTCCTGTTAAGCGGTACCCAGCGCACGCAGCGTGGGGGCAATATGTTCAGCAATTAACGCCACCGAACGCAGCGTATCGGCGTGCGGCGGATCGATAGAGTGCACCTGGAAGGTGATGTCGGTGGCGCGCGTCAGCGTGCTGTCGGCCAGCAGCGAAGCCAGCACCGCGTCGGCATCGCCGATATGCGCATCGAGCTGGCGCGCGTGGCTCTCCAGCGTGCTGCCGGTGATGTCGTGGCCCGCCTTGCGAAACTGCTCCGCCTGACGCTGCAGACCGGGTGCGGCAAGGCGGCGCGCGTAGTCGTTCGAGTCGGCAACAAACGCGGTGCGTGAAGCGAGGATGCGGGGCGCAACGCCCGACGGCAGCGCTGCGAGATAAGCATCGATCATCGGGTTTTGCAGCTGCTGCAGCGACAGGTCCGGCTGACCCACCGGCCGCGGCTGGGTGCGCGATAACATCAGCCCATGACCGGCCTGGCCGGCACGCGTCGCGCCTGCAACGGAAAAGGTGGCGATCCACACACGCTGCGCCAGCGTGGGAGCCGGCGGATAGAGATGATTGTCCGGATGGGCCAGCGTGTCGCCGCGCCATGCGCTGAGCAGCGTATGTAACTGGTCGGCAAACACGCCGGCGCGCTGTTCGCTGGTCAGGCCAAACGGCAAAAATGAGGTTGGCGTGCCGCCGGAGCCGAGCCCAATCTCCAGGCGTCCGTCGCTCAGCAGATCCAGCACCGCCGCGTCCTCGGCCACGCGCAGGGCATTTTCCAGCGGCAGGGTGATGATGCCGGTGCCGAGGCGGATATGACGGGTGTGCGCGGCCACGTGAGCAAGAAACACCAGCGGTGAGGGCAGCCCGCCTTCCTTTTCATGAAAGTGGTGCTGCGCGATCCAGGCACTGTCAAATCCGCAGCGTTCAGCGTGCTGAATTTGTTCCGTCGCCAGCCGGTAGCGCTGTTGCGCCGTGGTGTCGTCGAGCAGGCGGGTAAAAAAACCGATGCGTTTGCGCGTCATGCAGACTCCTTAATCAGCGGACGGAAAACCGGAATGGCGTCAATCAACGCGCGGGTGTAGGGATGCTGCGGCGCATTAAACAGTGTGACGGTGTCACCTTGTTCAACCACTTCGCCGGCGCGCAGCACGGTAACGCTGTGTGCCAGTCGTCGTACGGTGGCCAAATCGTGGGTGATAAACAGATAGGTGAGGCCCAGCTCGCGCTGTAACTGTTGCAGCAATTGCAGAATCTGCGCCTGCACCGTGACGTCCAGCGCTGACGTTGCCTCATCCAGCACCAGAATCGCCGGTTGCGGGATCAACGCCCGTGCGATGGCGACGCGCTGACGCTGGCCGCCGGACAGCTCGCGCGGCTTGCGCGTCAGCAGATCCAGCGGCAGTGCCACGCGCTGCGCCACCTCGTGCACCCGCTGCTGGCGTGCGGCGGCGCTGAGCGAGCCGAAGTTGCGCAGCGGTTCTTCAATGATGTTAAACAGCGTCTGGCGCGGATCGAGCGAGGCGAACGGATTCTGGTAAACAAACTGGATTTTGCGCCGTAGCTGGCGCAGCGCTTCGCCGCGCAGGCTGCTGGCATCAATGCCGTCAATCACCACTTTGCCGCGATCGGCGCGTTCAAAGCCAAGCAGAATGCGCGCCAGCGTGGTTTTGCCGGAACCGGATTCACCCACCAGCGCGTGCGTCGTGCCGCGTGGCACTGTCAGGCTGACCGCTTTCGCCACCGTCAGCGTCTGCTGCCTGCCAAGCGCAAACTGTTTATCGATGGCGTTGAGCTGAATCGCCGGTGTGGAAAAACGGGCTGCGGACGGATAAGGCAGAGCGGCAGCATCGGGCACCGCGTCCTGTAACAGCTGGCGGGTATAAGGATGCTGTGGCGCGCTGACCAGCGTCGCTGCGCTTCCCTGTTCCTGGATCTCACCGTGACGAAACACCAGCAGACGGTCAGCGCGTTCCGCAGCCAGCGCCAGGTCGTGGGTGACAAACAGCACGGCGGTGGCGAACTCACGGCGTAGCTGGTCGAGCAGATCGAGAATGCGCTTTTGCACCGTGACATCCAGCGCGCTGGTCGGCTCATCGGCGATGATCAACTGTGGTTGCAGGGCGAGGGCGATGGCAATCAGCACGCGCTGCTTCATCCCGCCAGAGAGCTGATGCGGATATTGATGCAGGCGCTGCTCCGGATGGCTCAACCCAACTTTTTGCAGCAGCTCCAGCACGCGCTGCTGGCGCGCGGTCCGGCTAAACTTCTGATGTAGCTGCAGGATCTCGCCAACCTGATCGCCAATGGTCTTCACCGGATTAAGCGAATTACCGGGATCCTGCGGCACCAGGCTGATATGCACGCCGCGCACGCTGTCCATGCGCCGGGATGACCAGCCAGCGATGTCGGTGCCGTTCAGCAGGATTTTACCGCTATCGCGCAGGGCATTGTCCGCCAGCAGACCGATAATCGCCTGGGCCGTGGTGGTTTTGCCTGAGCCGGATTCACCGACCAGCGCCACCATTTCGCCCGGCTGCAGGGTAAAGCTCACGTTATGCACCACTTCACGCCACACGCCGCGCTGGCGATAGCTGAGGCTGAGGTTTTCCACGCTCAATAGCGCTGTCATGCGTCACCTCCTGCCAGCTGACGGCTGACGCGATTCGCCGCCAGCACCACGGCGACTACCACCACGCCGGGAAAGGTAGTCAGCCACCACGCGGTAGCCAGATAGTTGCGGCCTTCGGCGATCAGCAAGCCCCATTCGGGGGTCGGTGGTGGCGTGCCATAGCCGAGAAAGCTGAGAGTTGAGAGCGCCAGAATGGCCTGACCAAACTGCAGTGCGGCGAAGGCAATCACCGCGGTCAGCGAGTTGGGGACAATGTGGCGCCACAGTACCTGCCAGAAACGGCCGCCACTGCCATAAGCCGCTTCCACATATTCACTGCGGCGTACCCGCACCACTTCGCCGCGCGCCAGCCGGGCAAAACTGGCAATCGAGGCGATGCCCACCGCCAGCGCAGCGTGCACGGTGCCAAAACCCAGCAGGATCAGCAGGCTTAATGACAGCAGCAGCGCCGGGATTGAAAGCAGCACATCCACCAGTCGCATCAGCGCCTGTTCAGTGCGGCCGCCCACGGCCCCGGCCAGGACGCCCAGCGCGGTTCCGCCAGTAAGCCCCATCGCCACCGCTGCGACCGCCGCAGAGAGCGACTGCGAGGCACCATAGACGATGCGCGCCAGCAGGTCGCGTCCAAGTTGATCGGTGCCGAGCCAGTGCGCACTGTGCGGCGCTAAGCGCTGCGCGCCGGCAATGCCTTCGGTCGGGCTATAGTGGGTAAACAGTTGCGGTGCCACGGCCGCCACAAACGCCAGCGCCAGCACCGTCCATGCCAGCCACAAGCCGGGCTGCAGGCGGCGGGCACGATCGCGCCGCAAGGCCGGCTGTCCCTGACGCGCGGTAGAGTAATCGACCAGACTCATGAATTTCCTCCGGCTACGGTTTGCAGACGTGGGTCGAACAGCGGCATCAGCAGATCGACCAGCAGGTTGATCAGTACAAACGCCAGTGCGGAGATCATTACTACCGCCTGTAACACCGCCACATCCTGATTGTTGACCGCCTGCTGGGTCAGCTGACCGATGCCGCTTAAGCCGAACACGGTTTCGGTAATCAGCGCGCCCGCGATCAATTCCCCCAGCAGCAAACCGGCCACATTGAGCACCGGCAGCAGCGCGTTGCGCATGATATGGCGCCACAGCACGTGTTGTGCGCTGGCACCTTTGGCGCGGGCCACGGCGACAAACGGCTGAGTAGCAACCTGATCGATGCTGCGCAGCAGAATCTGGGCCAGCGGGGCGGAGATGGGCACGGCGACGGTCAGCACCGGCAGAATCAGTCCCTGCAGGGGCGATGGGTTGATCACCGGAATCCAGCGCAGTTGAAAGGAGAACAGCTGAATCAGCGCGATGCCAAGCCAGAACGTCGGCAGCGAAATAAACAGTGCCGGCAGCGACTGCAATAGCGTACGCAGCAGGCGCAGCGCCGGCAGTCGCGCCAGCGCCGCCAGTGCGAAGGCCACCACGCAGGCAACGGCAAATCCGGCCAGCGCCAGCTGCAGCGTGGCGGGCATATTGCTGTGCAGCAGATCGCTGACCGGCACACCTGCCTGCACCGAGTAGCCAAAGTCACCGCGCAGCATCGCCAGCAGCGTATGCAGATACTGCTGCCAGATCGGACTATCGGCACCGTAGGCCTGGCGCATCTCTGCAATTTGCTGCGGGCTGAGACCCAGATCCGGATTCTGGAACTTGATCAGCACCGCATCGCCCGGCAGCACCTGCAGCAGCAGAAACGACAGGGTAAACGCCGCCCATAACACCAGCAGGCTTTGTCCCGCTCTATGCAGCAGTGCGTGTCGCATCATCATCCTCTCAATGTTTTTCCAGCCATGCGCCGTAGAACGACGGTCGGCCTACGGCTTCAAAACTCACGCCCTTCAGCCACGGCGCGCCGGCAAACACCTGCGGCTCTTCAAAAATCGGGATCACATAAGCCTGATCCAGCAGATAACGCTGGGCGTCTCCGGTGAGCGCCAGACGTTTCGCCGGATCGACTTCGGCCGAGATCGCCACCAATAGCTTGTTGAGTTGGTCGTCACGGAAATGCCGGACTTTGTCGCTGGAGCCGCCTTTTTGCAGCAGCGCATCGCGGTTGGCGGGATAAAACATGCTCTTCACCACGTCCGGATCGGCGCGGCCCACTTCCGAGACCGTGAGCGGGGTTTTTAGCGGATCGAGGTTGTCCAGCGTGCGGCTGCCGGCGTCACCGGCTTTCACCGTGAGCTGGACGCCAACCTGACGCCACTGCTGGGCCACCAGCTGCAGCACTTCTTTGTTCTGCGGCTGCGGCAGCGATTCATACACGGTCAGGGCCAGCTTTTGCCCCGCTTTGGCGCGGATGCCGTCGCTGCCGGGCTGCCAGCCAGCCTCATCAAGCAGTTGCCTGGCGCGGGCGGGATCATATTTCAGTTTGTCCGC
>NZ_VOQX01000130.1:0-9979 GCF_016643525.1 Pantoea sp. Morm
CTTCGCGCCGGGCAACGAGCTGGTACTGGGCTCGCACATGCTGGAAGTGTGCCCGTCGATCGCCAAAGAGGAGAAGCCGCTGATTGATGTGCAGTTCCTTGGCATTGGCGGTAAAGCCGATCCGGCGCGTCTGATTTTCTCGACGCCGGCGGGTCGCGCGGTGAACGCCAGCGTCATCGACATGGGCGACCGCTTCCGTCTGCTGGTCAACGTGGTCGATACCATTGAACAGCCGCAGGCGCTGCCGAAGTTGCCGGTGGCACGTGCGCTGTGGCGCGCGCAGCCGTCGCTGGCGACCGCTTCTGAAGCGTGGATCCTGGCGGGCGGCGCGCACCATACGGTGTTCAGCCAGGCGCTGGATGTTGAGGATATGTACCTGTACGGCGAACTGCACGGCATCGAAGTGCTGGTGATTGATGACGAGACGCGCCTGCCGGCCTTCAAAGATGCGCTGCGCTGGAACGACGCGTACTACCGCCTGAAACGTTAATTGCCTGAGATGTTGAAGTAAGCCGCGAGTGTATCGCGGCTTTTTTTTGGCTTAAAACGTGCGGTCCAGTCAACAAAGGCAGGCGTTATGTAAAGCCGGCGTGAATACCTCCCTGTCGCCCCGGCCGCCGCATCCCTGCAGCGTACGCTTTACGCCACTGCCCGCCTCTATTTCTCATATCCGTGTGCTGCGAGTGGTCAGATTTAAATGCTGCGCAGCGCACAAATGACAGCGATGAACAACTTAACTGTCCCATCAAGGCCAGCCCGATTAGCAAAGCGTCCGCGCCAGGGATGGCGCGGCCGATCGGCATGGATGCGGGGTTTCTTTGCGATCGGGCTGGCCTTTGTGGGGCCGGGCACCCAATTAACAGCAACCCTACCCAACATCCACGAATCAGAGCATAAAAAAAGGTGCGCCAGTTTGCGCACCTCTTAACACACATGCGATCACGACTAAGAGGTTAAACGCTTAACCGGCGCGTTCTGCTGGCGGTCCCACATCACCGTCAGCAGACGCTGCAGCGCAATAAAGGCAAACAGCAGAATACCGATGGCGATTTTGGTCCACCACGAACTCAGCGTGCCGTCGAAGTTAATCCATGTCTGAATCAACCCCTGAATCAGCACCCCGAACAGCGTGCCCAGCACCGTACCGACGCCTCCCGACAGCAGCGTACCGCCAATCACCACCGAAGCGATGGCATCCAGCTCGACGCCCAGCCCGGCCAGCGCGTAGCCGGCCGAGGTGTAAATGGAAAATACGATGCCTGCCAGCGTCGCCAGCGTGGTCGACAGCATATAAATCTTAATCGTGGTGGCGCGCGTCGACACGCCCATCAGCTGAGCCGACGTCAGATTGCCGCCAATGGCGTACACCTGATTACCGAAGCGCGTACGGTGCGCCAGCAGAATGCCCCCCGCTACCACCACCAGCATAATCACCGCCAGCAGGCTGAGACGTCCGCCGCCCGGAATTTTCCACGCCAGGCTCGACAACGTGGTATACAGCGGATGATCGATAGGAATCGAGTTCTCCGACACCAGATAGCTGCAGCCGCGCAGGAAAAACATCCCGGCGAGCGTAATGATAAAGGCCGGGATTTTTAACGCATCAATTAGCCAGCCCATCATGGCACCAAACAGCGCGCCTGCCGCCAGAATCAGCGCAAAGGCCAGCAGCGGGTCGACATGGTAGTCGCCGATGATGCGCGCCAGGAACACGCCGGTGAAGGCGATCACCGCGCCAACGGACAGATCGATGCCGCCGGACAAAATCACAAACGTCATGCCAACGGCGATGATGCCGAGAAACGCATTATCCGTGAGGATGTTGCAAATCACCCGCGTTGAGGCAAAGCCGGGAAACTGGCTGAGGCAGAACAGATAGCCCGCGACAAACACCAGCAGGGTAATCATTAACGGTAAATGACGCTTGATCATGGTTTACGTCTCCCCTTCAGCATGGCGATAAAGCGCGGCGACTGCAGCAGCAGTACGCACATCACCACTACCGCTTTCACCACCTGGTTCAGCTCCGGCGGAAAACCTGACAGCAGGATGCCGGTATTCATTGACTGGATAATCAGCGCACCAACCAGCGACAGCACCAGGTTAAAACGCCCGCCCATCAGTGAGGCGCCACCAATCACCACCGCCAGAATGGCGTCCAGCTCCAGCCACAACCCGGCATTATTGGCATCGGCACCACGAATATCGGCGGCGACAATCAGCCCGGCTACCGCCGCACACACGCCGCTGATGGCGTAGGTGGACATCACCACCAGCCAGCCGGTCACCCCGGCATTGCGCGCCGCGCGCAGGTTGATGCCTACCGCTTCGATGAACAGGCCAAGCGCGGTTTTGCGCGTCAGCAGCCACACCGCCACGGCCACCAGCAGGGTAATCCACACCGGTACCGGCAGCAGCCACAGCGAACCGCTGCCAAACCACGCGAGGCTGTCACTGTTAAAGGTGACGATCTGTCCCTGGGTGATCAGCTGCGCGATGCCGCGCCCGGCCACCATCAGAATCAGCGTGGCGACAAACGGCTGAATCTTCAGCAGCGCTACCAGCACGCCGTTCCACAGGCCGCACAGCAGCCCGGTGCCGAGCGTGGCCAGAATAATAAAACTCAGGCTGTGCCCCGCCACCGTCAGCGTCGCCGCCGTCGCGCCGGCAATCGCCATCACCGCGCCTACCGACAGATCGATCCCGCCGGTGGCGATCACCAGCGTCATACCAATCGCCAGCAGCGCCACCGGTGCGGCGCGGTTGAGAATGTCAATCGGGCTGCCGAATAACCGCCCGTCCTGAATGTGAATAGCAAAAAAGTTATTCGCCACCAGGCTGTCGATCAGCAGCACCAGAATCAGCGCGACGATCTGCGGCATGCCCGGCGGCAGCTTCGGCTTCCGCCGTTCCGGTTTTTCGTGTGTCATAGGCGATTCAAGCATGTTGTGCTCCTCCGTCCGCGATGGCGTTGACGATCGACGCCACCGACAGCTGCTCCAGCGGAATTTCGGCGACCTGCTTCAGATCGCGCATGATCAGCACGCGATCGGCATAGCCCACCAGCTCTTCCAGTTCAGAGGAGATGACCAGCAGCGCCAGTCCGTCGGCGCACAGGGATTCAATCAGCCGAATGATCTCGGCGTGGGCGCCTACGTCAATGCCGCGCGTCGGCTCATCCAGAATCAGAAACTGTGGTTTAGTCACCAGCCAGCGTGACAGCAGCACCTTCTGCTGGTTGCCACCCGACAGCAGCTCCACCGGCTGGTCGGCGTGCGGCGTGCGAATACCCAGGCTCTTGATAAAACGCTCGGCTATCGCCTGCTGCTCACGGCGTTTGATCGGCCGCAGCCAGCCACGCTGCGCCTGCAGCGCCAGAATGATGTTTTCCCGCACCGAGGCCGCGCCGATGATGCCGTCAGTTTTACGATCTTCCGGGCAGAAGCCCATGCCGAGACGCGAGGCTTTGGCCGGCGTGCGGATATGCTGCACTTTGCCTTTGATGGTGGCGGTACCGCGATCGGCGCGGCGGATGCCAAACAGCACCTCGGCGGTCTCGGTGCGCCCGGAGCCGAGCAGTCCGGCCAGCCCCACCACTTCACCCGGCCGTACCTGCAGGCTAAACGGTTCAATGGTGCCTTTCTTGCCGTAATCCTCAAATGACACCACCGGCTGATTGCTGCGTAACGTACTGCCCTGGCGCTGCAGTGCGGTTTCCAGCAGCTCTCGCCCCAGCATCAGCTTAATCAGCTCAATCTGCGGCAGCGAGGCGGTGTCCCGCGTGGCGATAAACTGGCCGTTGCGCAGTACGGTAATCCGGTCGGTAATGCGGTACACCTGGTCGAGAAAGTGGGTGACGAAAATCAGGCTCATGCCTTTGGCTTTCAGCTGCGCCATCAGGGTAAACAGCATCTCCACTTCGCTGGCATCAAGGCTGGCAGTTGGTTCATCCAGAATCAGTACCTGCGCGGAGAGATCGACTGCGCGGCAGATCGCAATGATCTGCTGCATCGCCACCGAGTAGTGGCCAAGCGGACGCGTCACATCCAGCGCAAAACCGTAGTTGCGCATCAGCGCATCGGCGTCGCGCACCATGCGCTTGCGATCGATCATGCCGAAGCGGCGCGGCTCGCGGCCAATGTAGAGGTTATCCGCCACCGACATATTCGGCAGCAGATTCACTTCCTGATAAACGGTGCCAATGCCCATCTGCTGCGCATCGGCGGTACTGTGCGGCGCAATCACCGCGCCGTTGAGGGTGATGGTGCCGGCATCCCGCGTGTAGACGCCGGTCAGCACTTTAATCAGGGTCGATTTCCCCGCGCCGTTCTCACCCAGCAGCGCCATGATTTCGCCCTTGCGGATGCTGAACGACACGTTATCCAGCGCTTTGACGCCGGGAAAGCCTTTGCTGATGCCGTTGAGGCTCAGCAGGGGTGTTTCATCGTAGCTGCTCATCAGATTCTGCCTCGCTTACGTCATAAAAACCGCCCCGAAGGGCGGTTGCGGGGATCAGTAACCCATGCCTTTTTTCTTATCCAGCTCCGCCTGAGCGTCAGCCGGTAAGAACAGTTTTGATTCGGTTTTGATGATTTTCGGCGGCAGCGTGCCGTCTTTTTTGAATTTCTCCAGCGCGTCAAACGCCGGGCCAGCCATGTCCGGCGTCAGCTCAACGTTGGCGTTGGCCTCGCCGGCCAGCATCGCTTTATAGATATCCGGCACGCCATCAATCGAACCGGTGAGAATATCTTTGCCCGGTTTCAGGCCGGCTTCTTTAATTGCCTGGATGGCGCCGATCGCCATGTCATCGTTATGCGCATACACCATGCAGATGTTTTTGCCGTTGTTCTCGGCTTTGATAAAGCTCTCCATCACCTCTTTACCCTTACTGCGGGTAAAGTCACCGGACTGCGAGCGAATCACTTTGATGTTGTTGTGGCCGGCGATGGCTTCGGCAAAGCCTTTCTTACGGTCGATCGCCACGCTGGCACCGACGGTACCCTGCAGTTCCACCACGTTACACTGCTTGTCACCGACGGTTTTCACCAGCCAGTCACCAATCAGTTTGCCTTCCAGCACGTTGTCGGCCGTCACCACCGCCATGTACAGCGATTTATCTTTCACCACGATGGCGCGGTCCAGCAGGAACACCGGGATTTTGGCGTCTTTGGCCTCTTCCAGCACCGGTTCCCAGCCAGTCTGTACCACTGGCGCGATGAAGATGGCGTCAACGCCCTGAGCGATAAACGAGCGCACCGCTTTGATCTGGTTCTCCTGCTTCTGCTGACCATCGGCAATTTTCAGGGTGATACCGCGCTTTTGCGCTTCACTTTTTGCCACGTTGGTTTCGGCAGAACGCCAGCCGGATTCAGAACCGACCTGCGAGAAGCCCACCGTCATGTCGGCAGCCAGAACCGATGTGCTGAGTGCGGCGCTGACCATGGTGGTCAAGAGTAAACGTTTCCACATAATTTTCATTCCTCTGAAGGGAGTGTGCTGTAGGGGTACAAACGCGCTTCAAGCCTGGCGCAATTGCGCTAAAACAAGCGCGACACACCTCACAAAACAGAATGAATTAAAGGGGTTACGCGTATCAGCGTGTCAGACAGCTGACTCAGCTTATGGACAAAACGCCTGAACTTTATGTCAGCGGAGGTTAAATAACTGTAATAAACAGAAGCGGTTATGACCGCAGGCACTGGAAACGATTACAACGGACACGTAAAGAATGGTTATTCATGCGCGCAGCAGGCAATGTTCTGTTTTGTGATAATTCGCACACTTGCGATTTGACGTTTCATCACAGCTGCACCCTTGTGCGTCACCCGTTACAGATAAATCGCTTTTTCGCGCCTGCTGCGTTTCAAAATAAGCGCAACAAAAGTGCGAAAAATAGCGTCTGGAATACCGTTTAAGGCAGCTGTTAAATTTTCTCATCAGCCCCCGGTTAACGGGGCCAAAAACGCGCCAGATACGCAGAAATATGCGCGTTAAAAAAGATAAAAGCGTAAAAAAGTCCCTTTTGATGAGCGAATTAGCGCACGTTGTCTGAATTTTGAATTTTTTTAACCGCGGTGTCTGGACTCTGGCCGCGTGCTCCCTATACTTGAGCACTTCCCCGTTCTTTATCTTTTATGGCAATCATGACTGCGCTCGATTACCTGCTGAAATTTCGTAAAGTGAATAATCTTGAGAGTCTGGAAAAACTCTACGATCACCTCAATTATTCGCTCACTGATGATAACGAGATCATCAATATGTACCGCGCCGCCGATCACCGCCGTGCTGAACTCGCCTCAGGTGGCCGTCTGTATGACCTCGGCTGTGTGCCGAAATCCGTCTGGCGCTACGTGGTGTAAAGCGCGCTTATCCCTGTTTCTGCCCCTGGTGCGCTGTCCGAATCGGGCGTGACCCGTTTGGACATGGTACGCTCTGCCTCGTCTTTTTTCTTACATCAGGATGAACAACATGTCCGAATCGGTAAACCCGCCGCGTATTGCCGGCTGGCTGCTGCTGCCGCTGGCCTGGCTGATTATGACGATGCTGACCAGCGCGCTGGTGGTGGCGCTCTATCTGCGGCCGCTGTTTGACACGGAACTGCGCACCACGCTGTTTTCTCACGCCAGTATTTTAATGACGCAGTGGCTGGTGTCTTTACTCACCGCCGCCGCGGTGTGGCTGTACAGCATCTGGGTGTGCTGGATCTTTTGTCAGCGTTCGCGCCGTCTGCCACGTCACTACATTCTCTGGCTGCTGATGACCGTATTGCTGGCGCTGAAAACCTTCGCTTTTACGCCGGTGGCCGATGGGAAAGCGATCCAGACACTGCTGCTGGCCCTGCTCTCGGCGGCAGTCTTTGTGCCCTACTTCAAACGCTCACAGCGGGTAAAACAGACCTTTATTCAGCCCTGATGACGCTCTTTTCGTCAGGAATTTAATTCTGAGTGCTCTCAGCCAGCGCACGAATCGCGCAAAGGTTGAGATGCACCTCTCAATTCCGGATAATAAACGCCTTTCGGCTTCCAGGTTAAAAAATGACCGATTACTTACTGCTCTTTATTGGCACCGTGCTGGTGAACAACTTCGTGTTGGTCAAATTCCTCGGCCTTTGCCCTTTTATGGGCGTGTCAAAAAAACTGGAAACGGCCATTGGCATGGGACTTGCCACCACGTTCGTCATTACGCTGGCGTCGATTTGCGCCTGGCTGGTGAATCACCTGATTCTGCTGCCGCTCGATCTGGTGTACCTGCGTACCATGGCCTATATCCTGGTGATTGCGGTAGTGGTGCAGTTCACCGAAATGGTGGTGCGTAAAACCAGCCCGTCGCTGTATCGCCTGCTCGGTATCTTTTTGCCGCTGATCACCACCAACTGCGCGGTGCTGGGCGTGCCGCTGCTGAGCGTCAACCTCAACCACACGTTCCTGCAGGCGGCGCTGTACGGCTTCAGTGCGTCACTCGGCTTTTCGCTAGTGATGGTGCTGTTCGCTGGCATGCGTGAACGTCTGGTGCTGGCCAACGTGCCGGCACCGTTCAAAGGAAACTCCATCGCCCTGATCACCGCTGGCCTGATGGCGCTGGCGTTCATGGGCTTTACCGGTCTGGTGAAATTCTGATATGACCGCGATTTGGATTGCTATTGCTGTTCTGGCGGCGCTGGCACTGGTGTTTGGTGCCCTGCTGGGCTACGCCTCGCGCCGCTTTGAAGTAGAAGAAGACCCGATTGTTGAGCAGATCGATGCGATTCTGCCGCAGAGCCAGTGCGGCCAGTGTGGCTATCCCGGCTGCCGTCCGTACGCCGATGCGGTGGGCAATAACGGTGAGGCCATTAACAAATGTGCGCCGGGCGGCGAACAGACCATGCTGAAGCTGGCCGAGCTGCTTAACGTTGAACCGCAGCCGCTGGATGGCGGCGCGGAGGTGCTGACGCCGGTGCGCACCGTGGCGTGGATTGACGAAGCCAACTGCATTGGCTGCACCAAATGTATTCAGGCCTGCCCGGTTGACGCCATCGTCGGTGCCACGCGCGCCATGCATACCGTGCTGAGCGATGTCTGCACCGGCTGCGACCTGTGCGTCGCGCCCTGCCCGACCGACTGCATTGAGATGCGTCCGGTTGCCACCACCACGGCCAACTGGAAGTGGGATCTTGACACCATACCTGTACGGGTGATCCCGGTAGAACATCATGCTTAATCTGTTATCACTGCTGCGCAAAGACAAGCTGTGGGATTTCGAAGGCGGCATTCACCCGCCGGAAATGAAAACCCAGTCCAGCGGCACGCCGCTCAGCCAGCTCCCGCTGCCTGAGCAGTTCATCATTCCGTTGAAACAGCATATTGGCCACGAAGGCGAAATCTGTGTCGCGCCGGGCGATAAGGTGCTGCGCGGCCAGCCGCTGACCTTTGGCAGCGGCCGGATGCTACCGGTGCACGCGCCCACTTCCGGCACCATTGAAGCCATCGCGCCACACATGACCGCACACCCTTCCGGCCTGTCCGAGCTATGCGTTTTCCTGCGCGCCGATGGCGAAGACCGCTGGATGCCGCTCGATCCGCAGCCGGACTATCGCGCGCTGGGTCGGGACGCGGTAGTGAAACGCATCCACGATGCCGGTATTGCGGGCCTCGGCGGCGCGGGCTTCCCGACCGCCACCAAACTGCGCGGCGGACTGCGCGGCGTCAACACGCTGATCATCAACGCCGCCGAGTGCGAACCTTACATCACGGCGGACGATCGCCTGATGCAGGATTGTGCGGCGGAAGTGCTGGAAGGCTGCCGCATCCTCGCCTGGGTGCTGCAGGCGGAACGCGTGCTGATTGGCATTGAAGACAATAAGCCGGAGGCGATTGCCGCGCTGAAACAGGCGCTGGCCGGTGACCGCGAGCTGCAGCTGCGGGTGATCCCAACCAAGTACCCTTCCGGCGGCGCCAAACAGCTGACCAAAATTCTCACCGGGCGGGAAGTGCCGCACGGCGGACGCTCCACCGACATTGGCGTGCTGATGCAGAACGTCGGCACCGCCTGGGCGGTGAAGCGCGCCATTGTCGATGGCGAACCGATTACGGAACGCGTGGTGACGCTGACCGGCGAGGCCATTGCCCGGCCACGTAATGTCTGGGGCCGTCTCGGTACCCCGGTAAGCCATCTGTTGCAACAGGTCGGTTTCACGCCGGGCGCGCGCCAGATGGTGATCATGGGCGGGCCGCTGATGGGCTTTACCCTGCCGTCCCTCAACGTGCCGGTGGTGAAGATCACCAACTGTATTCTGGCACCGTCGGCCAGCGAGATGGGGCAACCACAGGAAGAACAGTCCTGCATCCGTTGCAGCGCCTGCGCTGACGCCTGCCCGGCAAAACTGCTGCCGCAGCAGCTGTACTGGTACAGCCAGGGTGGCGATCATGACAAAGCGCGCGCCCATCACATTGATGACTGCATTGAGTGCGGTGCCTGTGCGTATGTCTGTCCCAGCAATATTCCGCTGGTGCAGTATTATCGTCAGGAAAAAGCCGAACTGCGCGCCATCGATCTGGAGGCCAAACGCACCGCCGAAGCCAAAGCACGCTTTGAAGCGCGTCAGGCACGCCTTGAGCGGGAAAAACTGGCGCGGGAAGCGCGCCACGAGCAGGCCAAACAGCGGGTTGCGCGCAGCGATAAAGCCGAGCTGGAAGCGGCAACCGGGCGCGTGAAAGCGCGGCAGGCCAAAACGCCGGAACAGGAAGCCGCCGAACGCGAAGCGCGCCATGCGCAGGCGCTGGCGCAGCAGGCTGAGAAGCAGGCTGAAACCGAACCGCTAAGCCGCCAGGCCATTGACCCGCGCAAGGCCGCCGTGGAAGCCGCCATTGCGCGTGCTAAAGCGAAGAAAGTGGCCGCGCCGGCACAGCCAGCCGCTGACACCACGACCGCAGAAAGCGATCCGCGCAAAGCGGCGGTTGAAGCGGCTATTGCGCGTGCCAAAGCGAAGAAAGCCGCTGCAGCA